>CAZYUZ010000286.1:0-2438 GCA_964650775.1 uncultured Lachnoclostridium sp.
AATTGTAAAAACCCCCAATACATTATATAGTTTTTGCTATACCCCCCAAAAAAAATTATTTAATGAAATACCTTCTCCGAAAAGACAGCAGTTCGACCGCTGTCTTTTTACTTTACAAGGTAACAAAACAAAGCTCACAAAGGAACCTAGGGTAACTTTGTGAGTTGTTTTTTGTTGTTTTGTGAACAGTCTTGTTGTAAATTTTTGTATTTTATAGTAGAATGTATAACTGAGGTGAAATTGTGTTATGCCAGATATCAATTTAAATGCATTGCATAGTGACGAGACAGAATTCTATCATTCACCATTGGAACCAAAGGCAGGAGATATTGTTACCATCAGATTTCGTACTGCAAAAGATGATGTGGATGAAGTTGCTCTCATTTGTGGAAAACAGAATATTATTTTAGAAAAAGAAACAAGTACAGATGTATTTGATTATTATAGAACAGAAATTGTAGCAGAAAGTGAAATAATTCGTTATTACTTTGAAGTGCGTAAAGGCGGCAAAGTGGTAATTTATAATCGCAGGGGCGTTTTTTATGATGTTAGAGAACAGTACCAGTTTGCAATCGTTCCGGGCTTTGAAACACCGGACTGGGCGAAAGGTGCAGTCATGTATCAGATTTATACGGATCGTTTCTGCAATGGAAACCCGGATAACGATGTAGAGACTGGGGAATATTTTTATATTAATGATACCGTAAAGAAAATTGACCAGTGGGATAAGATTCCTGCAACATTGGATGTAGGGAATTTCTATGGAGGCGATCTTCAGGGTGTGTGGGATAAGTTAGATTATCTGCAGCACCTTGGAATTGAAGTATTATATTTTAATCCATTGTTTGTATCCCCATCGAATCATAAATATGACTGCCAGGATTACGAGCATATTGATCCACATTTGACGGTGATCAAAAATGATGGTGGATATGTGCTTCCGAATAAATGCTTTGACAATATGCATGCAAGTAAGTACATTACCAGAACTGCAAATCTGGAAAACTTAGAAGCCAGCAACGAGTTTTTTGCAAAATTCTGTGAAGAGCTTCACCGCAGAGGGATGAGAATTATCATCGATGGTGTATTTAACCATAGCGGTTCCTTTAATAAATGGATGGACAGAGAACGCATTTATGAAGATCAGGAAGGCTTTGCGAAGGGCGCTTATGTAGATGAATACAGCCCGTATCATACATTTTATCATTTTAATGAAAAAAACTGGCCATATAATAGCAGCTATGATGGCTGGTGGTCTAACGATACGCTTCCGAAGTTAAATTATGAAAGTTCTCCAATGCTGGAGGATTACATTATTGAAATTGGTAAGAAATGGGTTGCGCCGCCATATTGTGTAGATGGATGGCGTCTCGACGTGGCTGCGGATTTGGGACACAGTGCAGAGTATAACCATCATTTCTGGAAGAGATTCCGCAAAGCTGTAAAAGAAGTAAATCCGGATGTGATGATCTATGCAGAACATTATGGAGATGCGAGCAGCTGGATGCAGGGAGATCAGTGGGATACGGTTATGAACTATGATGCGTTCATGGAACCGTTGACATGGTTTATGACTGGTATGGAAAAGCACAGCGATGCTTATAAAGAGGAATACTACCGCAATGGAGAATTTTTCGAAAGCTGTATGATGCATTATATGACAGCATTTCATATGCCGTCTTTGATGACTGCAATGAATCAGTTAAGCAACCATGACCATTCCCGTTTCCTGACACGTACGAACCATGTAGCAGGACGTTTGGCAACTGTGGGGGCAAAGGCTGCAGAACAAAATGTGAAGAAGAGCATCATGGAAATCGCGGTTGCATTCCAGATGACCTGGATTGGTGCACCGACATTATATTATGGTGATGAAGCAGGGGTTTGCGGATTTACAGATCCTGATAACCGAAGAACATATCCATGGGGCAAGGAAGATTTTGAACTGATTGAGTTCCATAGAGAAATGATTGCGATTCACCGTAGAAATCCGGTGCTGAAATTTGGTTCTACAAAGATTTTGAAGGCGGAAAAAGAAATTCTTGCTTTTGCCAGATTTGATGAAAAGGATCAGATACTCACAGTGATCAATATGTCAGATAAAGAGCAGATTGTGAAGCTTCCGGTCTGGTGTGCAAATGTGCCGATGAATGGTGTTATGGAACGACTGATGAAGATTAGCGAAGAACGCTACAATGTGGGACATATTCAGTATGCGGTAGCGGATGGTATGCTGGAACTTCGTATGGATCCAATGTCTTGTAAAGTTTTAAAGACAGCAGTGTAAAACGGTTTGGATGTTGTACATAGGTTTTTTGAAAAAAGATATTGCACATTTGAAAAAAGTGTGTTATAAATATCTAGTCAGTTAAACGACTAATAAATGGATGGGTTCCCGAGTGGCCAAAGGGGGCAGACTGTAAATCTGTTAGCAACGC
>CAZYUZ010000287.1:0-2414 GCA_964650775.1 uncultured Lachnoclostridium sp.
GAAAGAAATCTGCAGAATCCTGCAGCAATCATTGATACAAATCATTCTAACTCTGCAAAGAAATATAAAGAACAGATTCGTATCGCAAAAGAAGTTCTCCATAGCCGTCGTTACAATAAAGATATTCATAAACTTGTCAAAGGCTTTATGATTGAAAGTTACATTGAAGAAGGAAGTCAGACAATCCATGATAAATGTTATGGAAAATCCATCACTGACCCATGTCTCGGATGGGAAGATTCCGAACGTCTCTTATATGAAATTGCAGAAAACTGCTAAACACTATATTTAAAACAATAAAATGCAGCGGATTTGAACAAAGATCGCCCCGAGGCTTCGATTAACCTCGACTTGTCTTAATTCAAACTCGCTGCATTCACTATTTTCCGATTTTATATTTAAACGTCTTTCGCAATTTCGATATGTATTATCCTAGCTTCTTGGATGAAACTTTTTATAGACATCTCTCACATTTGTGCTCTGCATTTCTAAATACATCTGTGTTGTAGATACGTCAGCATGGCCCATCATTTTCTGTACAGACTGTACATCCGCTCCCTTTTCTAAAAGATGCGCCGCAAAAGAATGTCTGAATGTATGCGGGGTAATTTCTTTTTCGATTCCCGCTTTGTCCGCATAATATTTGATCAGTTTCCAGAAACCCTGTCGGCTCATCTGTTTTCCTGAGCAGTTTACAAACAGATATTCACTTTCATTCTCACCAACCATGTTGCTTCTTGTTTTGTCAAGATAAACTTTCAGTGCTTCTTTTGCCACACTGCCAAATGGAATAATTCTATCCTTTGACTTTTCATGACAGATTACATATTCCATTCCAAGATTCATATCTTCAATTTTTAAAGATATCAGCTCTGATACACGGATTCCTGTAGCATATAAAAGTTCCAGCATTGCTCTGTCTCGAATTCCTTTATCACACTGCATATCCGGACCTTCCATCAGCTTCTGTGTTTCTGAAATCGTTAAAATCTGAGGGAATTTCTTTTCTACCTTTGGCGGCTTTAATCTTTCCGCCGGATCAGTTAAAATCACACCTTGTCTTAAACAATATTCAAAAAAACCTTTAAAAGATGCAATATATCTGGATACTGTAGATGCAGCTTTTCCTTCTTTTTCCAAAAAAAGAACATAGGAATTTAAGGATGTCTCGTTTACATCCTGCACTCTGGTAATCCCCTGCTTTTCCAGATACTCTTTCAATTTCTTCAAATCTCTTTCATAAGAAATCTGAGTATTGTAAGAAGCATCTCTCTCATCGCTTAAATAGCTAACAAAACTCTGTATATTTCCTTCCATACATAACCGTCCCCAAATGATTTATCTTGATTATACATAATTTCAAACGAAAAGCAATTGGTTTTTTTTCCGTAAAACCCAGTAAATTCAAGGGTTTTCGGGCTTTTCCACAACATTTCGAAAGTTCATGTTTCCACAAGCACAACATCTTGTTATGTAAATTACAAAAAATTATTTAAAATTTTCGAAAAAGATTTGTAAAATTTTCGAATTCCAGTATCTTTCCATAAAAATGCCGCTCAAAACGTTTAATAATGCAAACAAATAAATCCTTTTCCATACACGCTCCGACCATGCCTGCCAGATGCATCTGACAAGCATCCACGCAGCAAATCCATAACATATATACTGCGGGAACATTGATAACGGCACGTACAAAAGACTAAGCCACTGTTTTTGGGCAATCACTTTTCCTGCAGCAGTCAGGAAACCAGCTATATAGAATATCAATAGAATGATCACCGCCCTCTTGATATGAGCTCTCTCTTTTAAAAAGCCAAGCGACAACAAAGGTACAAACCGAACAAGCATCAAGCGAAACAACATAAAAAAACCTCCCATATACTTTCCAGTATATGAAAGGTTTTTTAATCTTATTTATTTTGCATGGTCCTACTTCGCGTAGTCAATCACTCGGCTTTCACGAATAACGTTTACCTTGATCTGTCCCGGATATTCCATTTCAGCTTCAATCTGTTTGGAAATGTTTCTAGCCATCAATACCATATCTGCATCGCTGACTGCTTCCGGTACCACCATGATACGAATCTCTCTTCCTGCCTGAATAGCAAAAGATTTGTCAACTCCCTGGAAGGAGTTTGTGATATCTTCAAGTTGTTTTAATCTGTTTGTATAGGTTTCTAATGTTTCACGTCTTGCACCTGGTCTTGCTGCAGAAATTGTATCTGCGGCCTGTACAAGGCATGCAATCAATGTTGTTGGTTCTGCATCGCCATGATGAGACTCAACTGCGTTAATAACGGTTGCGGATTCTTTGTATTTTCTACATAAATCAACACCAATCTGGATATGGGAGCCCTCAACCTCATGATCGATAGATTTACCGATATCATGTAAAAGACCTGCACGTTTTGCGA
>CAZYUZ010000288.1:0-2405 GCA_964650775.1 uncultured Lachnoclostridium sp.
ACAGATACGTCCTAGCCGCTTCGTATTTATCGTTTCCTCAGCGACCTCATGAATACTACCACACCATTTTTTATTTGTCAACAACTTTTTTAAAAATTTTCAAATATTTTTTACTTAACTATTTAATCCCCAGAAAATAAAGCAGCAACTGTCATTAAAACAATTGCTGCTAAATCAATTAAATTCATCTAAATCATTCTGTTCTTATTGTAATTGTTGTAATCACCGGCTGCTTCTCTTTTGGAATCGTACCATTATTGTCCGTTGGTTCAGCTTCTTCGCAAATCTGGTCTACAATCTCCATTCCTTCTGTTACGAAACCAAACCCAGCATAAGCACCATCTAAAAACGTACTATCTTCATGAACAATAAAGAACTGCGAACTTGCACTATCAAATGCCTGTGCTCTGGCCATGGAAACGGCTCCTCTTACATGCGAAATAGGATTATCATATCCGTTTTGTGGAAATTCTCCTATAATTTTTTCATCTGCACCGCCGGTTCCATCACCATTTAGATCTCCTCCCTGCATCATGAAACCTTCCATGATACGATGGAAAGTCAGACCGTCATAGAAACCGCTCTCTGCCAAATTAATAAAATTTTCTACAGTGATCGGAGCAGATGATTTATCAAGTGCTACAGTGACTGTCCCATAACCCTCAATTTCAATATCTGCGTATGTATCGGTTACCAGTGTAGAGGCATCAATCTTTAGATTAGTCTCTTCTATATTAATAGCTTCAGAAGTAGCACTGTTTTTCGCACAACCTACTCCTACCATCATACAAAAAATCAGTGATATCACAATTATCATCTGTGTCTTGTTTCTTCTTTCCATATTGTTACTCCTCATTTTTTCCATTTCAAATGTCGTAGCCTGCTAGCTAAAACAAATGATTTGCTATCAATCATACTACACTTGTTACTTTTTTACTACTACTTTGGTATGATTCTATATTTCAGTGACTCAGCTTTAAACCAGCAATAATCATCATCATTTAATTGCTCGATTTCGAAATCTTCACAGTCTACAAAATATATATATTCATCCGTGATCTTAATGGAAACACCATACCAATACGGGTCTTCATATTCCGGATTTCTGCTATCCGTGCAATAATTTACATCCCCTTCAAACACAAGCTCCGCTTTACATCCCCAGATTCCATCTAACAAAACATATAAAGAACCATCTGGTCCTTTCTCCAAACGTTCTATCCTTGCATCATGACAGCTACCAGTAATCAGCATGAATTTTTTTATTGCGCACTCGGAATCTATTGGTTTGAAAGCCTCAATTTTCTCTTTCGAAACAAGCTCTAAGCATTTTTTCTTTATATAATTTGGCAATTCACCACTCTGTACAAGGGACAAGGCTAAGTTCTTTGGTAAAAAAGCTACTCCGCCATACCCATTTTCATCACAATTCCAGCCTATTTTGCTATCATCTGTTATGATTACCATCAAATCTAAATAAGGCTTCTTTCGCGGGTCAAAGATAGGTTTCTTCACCAGATGTGTTCTATCAGAATCAAATACGATTACATATGAATGTGTACTGTCTTCAGCTTTTTTGTGGTCATTATAATATCCAAATATCGGTGTATGATAATATTGACCGTTCCCTAATCTAATAATTGCCTGCATCTTTTATATCTTTCCTACAAATTTCTCAATTAATTATAACAAAGTAACTTATGCTTGAACACAAGATAATTCTAGCTATAACGTAAAAAACAACCTGCCATATCTAATTTGATATGACAGGTTGTTCAATCACTTGCTTGTTCTTACATAAATGCCAGTGACATCTTTAAGAAATAATTTTGTCGCTACTGCCAAACTCTGGCTTTCAAAGCATAAATAAATCTGATTGTTTTCTTCCTCGACTCTTGCTTTGTTATAAAGAATCTTAAAACCAGGATTTTTAAGCAGCTTTGCAAGCTCTTCATTCGCTTTTCTTAAATCTGCTCTTGACGCATATTTTTCCTGAAGAATTGATTCCTCTGCATCAGCTTCTTCCATAGAAGCGTACATTTCTTCAAGTTCCTCTGCAGTCTCAGGTTTCGGAAGTTTTATTTCACTTCTATTCTTTACAATACCTAAATCTGCAGCTTCATCCCAATTCATCCTTCCATCCTGATTCTGGGGAATGCTGTCTTTCAGAAGAAATTTTTCCTTTTCTTCATTAATACCACTCTCTTTTCTATCATCGTTTTCCACAGCAGAATCAACCTCTGGTACTACGATGTCCTCATCAGCAACCTTTTCGTCATCCACCTTTTTAATATTGCTATCCTTTTTTTTCATTGAAACAGTTGGAGCCCCCGCAATATCCATTGATTCAAGAAGATTTTCACTTCCATTTCGGCTCTTTTTTTTCTTTAGCGGTGCGGTAATGT
>CAZYUZ010000289.1:0-2390 GCA_964650775.1 uncultured Lachnoclostridium sp.
TAAAGAGGGAGTCGACCATGAAAGTCACCACATTTGCAGCCATAGAAATTGCATCTTATGAAGTCAGCATGAAAATCTATGCGCTGTCACCAAAAACCATGAAAGAGATCAATAATGTGCGCCACCGCATGGAGCTTGGAAAAGACGCTTATCGTATGGGTAAAATCAGCAATGACCGTATAGAAGAGCTTTGTGAGGTGTTGCTTGATTTTAAACGTATCATGAAAGAATTCGGAGTTACAGAGTACCGTGCCTGTGCTACATCTGTGATCCGTGAACTGGAAAAACGTTCACTTATTCTGGATAGAATTTATGTAAAGACCGGCATTAACATTGAGGTGCTGAGTAATTCGGAACTTCGATATTTGAGCTATAAATCCATTGCGTCTCAGGAGAAAGATTTTGACAAGATTATTCAGAAAGGAACTGCCATTATCGACGTCGGGGGTGGCAGTATTCAGATTTCTCTGTTCGATAAAGATTGTCTGGTATCCACTCAGAATATCCGCATTGGTACGAACCGCTTAAAAGAACGTCTCAGTAATGTGTTCGAGCAGAGCAGTCATTTTGAACAGGTGGTAGAGGAGATTGCAAACAATGCATTAAAAACATACCGCAAGCTTTACTTAAAAGAACGTAAGATTGAAAATATTATTTTAATTGGCGACTACAGCCCATATATTTCCCGCTATGTGAATGCAGCACATACGGAAAGTCATGCCATGAGTGCAGAAGAATATCATGCATTTTACAAGGAAATGTTAAGTAAGAATCCGCAGGAAATGTTAAATACATTAGGAATTCCGGCGGAAAATGAAGCGCTCATTTTGACAACTCTTGTTGTTTATCGAAAGCTGATTGAAGAAACAGAAGCGAAAGATATCTGGATGCCGTCCTTAAACCTATGTGACGGACTGACTTATGATTATGCAGAGAAGAATAAGATTTTAAAATCTGCCCATGACTTTGAAAATGATATTATTGTTTCTGCGAAAAATATGGGCAAACGCTATCAGAGCAATAAAAACCATGTGAATGTCATGACGACACTGGCACTGACAATTTTCGACAAGACAAAATCTCTTCACGGAATGCAGAAGCGAGACAGATTACTGCTGCAGATTGCTGTACTGTTACATGACTGCGGTAAGTTTATCAGTATGTCACATTCTGCAGAATGTTCTTATAATATTATTATGGCATCGGAGATTATTGGTCTTTCCCATGCAGAGCGAGAAATGGTGGCAAATATTGTAAAATATAATTCCATGGATATTATTTCCTATGAAGAATTTGCGGAAAGCAGTACTTTGAACAGAGAACAATACATTAAAGTTTGTAAGCTGGCAGCCATTCTTCGAATTTCCAATGCAATGGACAGAAGCCACAAGCAGAAGATTCAGGAAATCCGCGTCAATTTAAAAGATACAAAGATGATACTGACTGTAGATACTTTCGAAGATATTACGCTGGAACAGGGACTGCTTCGTGAGAAAGCAGAGTTTTTCGAAGACGTATTTGGTGTTACACCGGTTCTTCGCCGTAAAAAGACAATGTAGTGGAGGGCAGCATGGAAAAAATTGAAAAATATAAACCGGAACATTACGAAAACCGAGAATTAAGCTGGCTGAAATTCAATGAACGTATTTTAGGTGAAGCCAGGGATAAAGAAAATTTATTGTTTGAACGACTGAAATTTTTAAGTATTACGGCATCTAACTTAGATGAGTTTTTCATGGTTCGTGTTGCATCCTTAAAAGATATGGTACATGCGGATTATACAAAAAAGGATTTTGCCGGTTTGACAGCAAAAGATCAGCTGGTAAAGATTAATGAAGTGACGCATGAGATGATTGCCCGTCAGTACTCTACTTATAACCGCTCACTGTTGCCTCAACTTGCAGAAAGTGGCTTGAAAGTAATCACACATCATGAAAATCTGGATGAAGAGCAGCAGAAGTTTGTAGATCATTACTTTAAAGAAAATGTATATCCTGTACTTACTCCGATGGCAGTGGACTCTTCCAGACCATTCCCTTTGATTCGCAATAAGTCGTTGAATATTGGAGCGATTCTAAAGAAAAAGAATGAGAAAAAGGCTGAAGAAGAATTTGCGACTGTTCAGGTACCAGCGGTTCTTCCAAGAATTATCCGCCTTCCGGCTGATAAAGATGGCAATGTACAGGTGATTTTACTGGAACAGGTCATCGAAAGAAATATCAGTGAACTATTCTTGAGCTATGACGTGATCTGTGCACATCCATACCGTATTATGCGAAATGCGGATTTGACGATTGAAGAGGATGAAGCAGAAGATTTATTAAAAGAAATTCAGAAGCAGCTTAAGAAACGTCAGTGGGGCGAAGCAATCCGTCTGGAAGTAGAAGATA
>CAZYUZ010000290.1:0-2368 GCA_964650775.1 uncultured Lachnoclostridium sp.
AGTACACCAACTTGTGGTCCATGTCTCGGTGGACATATGGGGCTTTTGGCTGCTGGCGAGCGAGCGGTGTCAACCACTAATCGTAACTTTGTAGGACGTATGGGACATGTTGAATCGGAGGTTTATTTGGCAAGTCCGGCAGTGGCGGCAGCAAGTGCAGTAACAGGAAAAATTTCTGAGCCATCAGAACTTGGATTATAAGAAGGAGGAAATAGGATGAAAGCATTAGGAAAAGTATTTAAATATGGCGATAATGTAGATACGGATGTTATTATTCCGGCAAGATATCTGAATTCTTTTGATGGAAAAGAGTTGGCAAGCCATGCAATGGTTGATCTTGATCCGGAATTTGCGAAAAAGGTACAGCCTGGCGATTTGATTGTTGCAAATAAGAATTTTGGCTGTGGTTCATCCAGAGAACATGCACCTTTATGTTTGAAAGAAGCGGGTGTAAGCTGTGTGATTGCAGAGACGTTCGCACGAATTTTTTATCGCAATGCGATTAACATCGGACTTCCGATTATTGAATGTCCGGAAGCAGCAAAGGGAATTGAAGCAGGTGATGAAGTGGAAGTGGACTTTGACAGCGGTATGATTTACAATCGCACAAAAGGAACTGAGTTTAAAGGTCAGGCATTCCCGGAATTTATGCAGAAATTAATTGCTGCAGGTGGATTGGTCAATTATACAAACAATAAGAGGAGAGGTTAATCGAATGGAATTATTGTATAAGAGCACGAGAAATTCAGAAAAAACAGTGACGGCATCCGAGGCTATTTTAAAAGGTCTGGCAGATGATGGAGGACTTTTTGTGCCGGTAAGTATCCCGAAGCTTGATATTAGTTTGGATGCTCTGAAAGAGATGTCTTATCAAGAGACGGCATATGTTGTGATGAAACAGTTTTTGACGGATTTCACAGAGGAAGAATTAAAAAACTGTATCGCGAAAGCTTATGATTCCAAATTTGATACCGAGGAGATTGCCCCTCTTGCAAAGGTGGAGGACAATTATTATTTAGAATTATTCCATGGAGCAACCATCGCATTTAAAGACATGGCGTTATCTATCTTGCCACATTTGTTAACAACATCGGCAAAGAAAAACAATGTAAAGAATGAGATTGTTATTTTAACCGCGACATCAGGGGATACGGGTAAAGCTGCACTTGCAGGTTTTGCTGACGTTGAAGGAACAAGAATCATTGTATTTTATCCGAAAAACGGTGTCAGCAAGGTGCAGGAGCTTCAAATGGTAACACAAAAAGGAGCGAATACATCTGTTGTTGCCATCCATGGCAATTTTGACTGTGCACAAAGCGGTGTGAAAGCTATTTTTGAGAATAAAGAGCTTGCAAAAGAAATGGACGCAGCCGGTTATCAATTCTCGTCAGCTAATTCAATCAATATCGGACGTTTAGTGCCACAGATTGTTTATTATGTATATGCATATGCCAAATTATTGCAACATGGCGAAATTGCAGCGAACGAGGAAATGAATGTGGTTGTTCCGACCGGTAATTTTGGAAATATATTAGCAGCGTATTTTGCAAAACAAATGGGTATTCCGATTGCCAAACTAATTTGTGCATCGAATGAGAATAAGGTGTTATATGATTTCTTCGAAACAGGCGTATACAACAAAAACAGAGAATTTATATTAACCATTTCTCCTTCCATGGACATTTTGATATCAAGCAATTTGGAACGTTTGATCTATTTGATTGCCGGATGTGACGCTAAGAAAAACAGCGAACTGATGGAGGCGTTAAAAGGTAAAGGCGTCTATGAAATTACTGAGGATATGAAAGCACAGCTTTCTGACTTTGCAGCAGGATATGCAACGGAGGCAGAGATTAAGACAAAGATTGCTGACGTGTATAAAAAGACGGGGTACGTTATGGATACCCATACGGCTGTAGCAGCGGCAGTCTATGATAAATATCAGAAAGAGAGTGGCGACTATCGTAAAACTGTGATAGCATCAACGGCAAGCCCATACAAGTTCTCAAGAAGTGTTATGAGCTCTATTGATTCGAAATATGATACGTTGTCAGAATTTGAACTAATTGACACGTTGGAAATTATTTCGAATGTAGAGATACCAAATGCGGTAGAAGAGATTAGAAATGCAGATATTCTGCACACAATGGAATGTGATGCGAATAAGATGGAAGAAACCGTAAAAAATATATTACATGTATAATCAAGCAATCGGAAGGTGTGCAAGCCTTCCGATTATTTTTGTTTTTTTGCGTGAAAATATTGACGAAAGAAAAGGTATCCTGTATAATAGCTATGGTAAATTGCGGAAAATTTGATTTTGCAATTTATTAATACATTAAAGAAAGACGAGGTTAATAAAAAATGT
>CAZYUZ010000291.1:0-2355 GCA_964650775.1 uncultured Lachnoclostridium sp.
ATTTAAAAAGAGGCGTTTTGTCACAGGATGCATTGTATGATTTGCTGTCAGAAATTAAAGACATATACTGATAAAGATGATGCAAACAACACATTTGAAAGGCGGTGATAAAATGAGTGAAATGTTAATTCTATGGATTATCGTTTTGATTGCAACCATTGCAATCGAAGCAGCAACCATGGGACTGACAACCATCTGGTTTACCGGTGGGGCATTTGTAGCAATGATTATTGAAATGTTAAACGGAAGTATATTGTTACAAATAACCGTATTTTTGATTGTCTCGCTCATCTTGTTATTTTATACGCGTCCAATTGCGGTAAAATATTTCAACAAAGAGCGTGAAAAAACCAATTTAGACAGTCTGATTGGTAAACAGGCAGTCGTAACTTCTTCCATACATAATTTGCTGGAAACCGGTCGGGTCATGGTAGACGGTAAAGAATGGACCGCACGAAGCAACGATGCTTCAAAAACATTCGAAAAAGAGACAATTGTTAGAATTGTTTCAATTAATGGCGTAAAGCTAATCGTAGAAGCATTAGAAAATAAATAAATTTAATCAAAAGGAGAGTACTTTATGGGAATTTTCATTATTATTTTATTAGTGTTACTTATTGCAATCTTTGTACCATGTATTACAATCGTTCCGCAGGCAAAAGCATATGTTATTGAACGTCTTGGAGCATATCAGGATACATGGGATGTAGGTTTACACATCAAACTACCACTCATTGACCGAGTTGCAAAAAGAGTGAATTTAAAAGAGCAGGTTGCTGATTTCCCACCTCAGCCGGTAATTACAAAAGATAACGTTACTATGTCCATTGATTCGGTCGTTTTTTTTCAGATAACTGATCCTAAGTTGTTTGTATATGGCGTAGAAAAACCAATGTTTGCAATTGAAAATTTAACTGCGACAACTCTTCGTAATATCATTGGTGATATGGAGTTAGACCAGACATTAACAAGCCGTGAAACAATTAACACACAGATGAGAGCTGCGCTTGATCTTGCAACTGATCCATGGGGAATCAAGGTAAATCGAGTAGAGCTTAAAAATATTGTTCCTCCTGCTGAAATCCAGAATGCGATGGAAAAACAGATGAAGGCAGAGCGTGAGAGACGTGAGGCTGTAACGCGTGCAGAAGGTGAAAAGAGAGCAAAGATTCTTGAAGCAGAAGGCGAAAAAGAATCTGCGATTCTTAGAGCGGAAGCTGACAAAGCAGCTGCAATTTTAAGAGCAGATGCTGCGAAAGAAAAAATGATCCGTGAAGCAGAAGGTGAAGCACAGGCAATCAAATCAATCCAGCAGGCAACTGCAGATGGTATTAAGATGTTAAAAGAAGCTGGCGCAGATGAAGCGGTACTGAAATTAAAGAGCTTAGAAGCATTTGAAAAGGTTGCTGACGGTCAGGCCACAACAATTCTCCTTCCTGCTGAATTACAGGGGATTGCAAGCGTAGCGGCTGCATTAAAGGAAACTATAAAATAGATCGATTCACATAATATTTTTATGTTTACCACTTTTCAAAAAGCTTTCTGCGTTACACAGATGTAGTCGCAGGAAGCTTTTTTCTATATACAATCTTTAAAAAATCTAAAAAACAGATATTCGTATATATGATACAATATAACTATGAGAGAAACTCCTGAAATGGAGGTGTAAGTTTGAAAAAATGGTTAACTATTTTAGGAATGGTAGCGTTTTACAAAAAGAGAGTGTTGCGGTAACATTAGGGTGGTACAAATGTGTTACTATGTTAAAGAACGAAGAGAATTTAGAATAAAAAACCAGGAAGGAATTAAGCAAATGAAAAAACTTGGAATAGGAGCAATCATTATAGGGATTATTATATCATTCATCGGTATCACCATGAAAATCAAGGAAAGAGCAGCGATTGGTATCATTGGCGGTGCGGATGGACCGACATCTATTTTTGTCGCAGGTCGAGTAGGAGATGATATGGGATACTTGGGAATGATCTTTGGTGTTGTACTCCTGATTATTGGAATTTATTTTATTCTTAGAAAAAAATAACGCAAAAAGGTGACTAATTATGGCATTAAATTATACAAAAACTACGATTGAAGATTTAGAAATACTGACTGAAACCTGAATCGAAGTCTTGCGGGCAGCAAATCAATTAAATGATGATGTTGATATGTCAGAGGTGAAAGAACAATCGTTTAAGTATTATCAAAATGCAAAAGCATATATTATGAATATGTATACCAAACCGAATTACAGAAGGATAGGAAAGTATTTGATGATTTGCCAGGATTTTGCTCCTTGTGTGATAATTATGAAGAATTTGCTTACGCTGTTGAACAAATGTAATATACCATTAGAAA
>CAZYUZ010000292.1:0-2334 GCA_964650775.1 uncultured Lachnoclostridium sp.
GGCAGTAGGAATGGCGATTTCCGGAAAGCTGGATAAAAAATCCTATAGAGTATTTACACTGTTGGGTGACGGTGAACTGCAGGAAGGGCAGGTATGGGAAGCTGCCATGCTTGCAGGACACAGAAAGCTGGATAATCTGGTTGTGATTGTGGATAACAATGGTTTACAGATTGATGGCAAAGTGGAAGAAGTGTGTAATCCGTACCCGATTGATGAAAAATTTAAAGCCTTTAACTTCGAAGTGATCAATGTGGCTGATGGTAATGATATGGCACAGTTAAGAGAAGCTTTTTTACAGGCAAGAACTGTAAAAGGAAAACCGGTTGCAATCATTGCCAAAACAGTAAAAGGAAAAGGGGTCTCCTTTATGGAAAACCAGGCATCCTGGCATGGGACAGCCCCGAATGATGATCAGTATTTAATGGCTATGGCCGAATTAGAGGAAGCAGGTGAAGCATTATGTCTCAGGTAAAGAAAATTGCAACAAGAGAAAGCTATGGAAATGCTTTGGCAGAACTGGGGGCAGAATACCCGAACCTTGTGGTTCTGGATGCGGATCTTGCAGGGGCTACAAAAACAGGAACTTTTAAAAAAGCGTTTCCGGAAAGACACTTTGACTGTGGAATCGCGGAAGGGAATATGATGACTGTGGCAGCAGGACTTGCTGCCACAGGAAAGATTCCATTTGCATCTTCCTTTGCTATGTTTGCAGCAGGAAGAGCATTTGAACAGGTAAGAAATTCCATCGGATATCCACATCTGAATGTCAAAATCGGAGCAACACATGCGGGAATTTCTGTTGGAGAAGACGGAGCTACTCATCAGTGTAATGAAGACATTGCGCTGATGAGAACCATTCCTGGAATGACAGTCATCTGTCCTTCGGATGACGTAGAGGCAAAAGCAGCTGTGAGGGCAGCGGTTGAATATCAGGGACCTGTATATTTAAGATTTGGCCGTCTGGCTGTTCCTGTAATAAATGATGAAGAAACTTATCAATTTGAAATCGGAAAAGGAATCATTTTAAAAGAAGGCAGCGATGTGACCATTGTGGCTACCGGTCTGGAAGTCAGTGAATGTCTGGAAGCGGCGAAAATGTTGGAAGCAGATGGAATCTCTACCCGTGTTGTGAATATTCATACTATTAAGCCTTTAGATGACAAATTGATCATGTCATCTGCAAGAAGAACTAAAAAAGTGGTTACGGTAGAAGAGCATTCTGTAGTCGGAGGGCTTGGCGGAGCAGTTTGTGAGCTGTTAAGTGAGAAATTACCGATTCCAGTGCTTCGCATCGGTGTAAATGACACTTTTGGTGAATCCGGTCCGGCAGCTGAGCTTCTGGTAAAGTATGGATTGGATGCAAAGAGCATTTATAAAAAAGTCAAAACATTTTGTGAACAAGCAGAAAAATAGGTAAAAGGGGGGGATTTGCATGCTGTATGTAGGAATTGATTTAGGAACTTCCGCAGTGAAACTTCTTTTAATGAATGAAGCTGGGGAAATACAGAAAATTGTATCAAAAGAATATCCGTTATATTTTCCAAATCCGGGCTGGTCAGAACAGAACCCGGAAGACTGGTACGCACAGACGATGGAAGGCTTAAAAGAGCTTTTCAGTGAATGTGACCGTTCAAAGGTTGCGGGAATCAGTTTTGGAGGGCAGATGCATGGATTGGTAATTCTTGACAAAGAAGATCAGGTCATTCGTCCGGCACTCCTTTGGACTGACGGCCGTACCTTTTCGGAATGCGATTATCTGAACAATGTAATCGGAAAAGAGAAGCTTTCAGAGTATACTGCAAATATTTCTTTTACCGGATTTACAGCACCGAAGATTCTCTGGGTGAAGAATGAGGAACCTAAGAACTTTGAAAAGATTGAGAAGATTATGCTGCCAAAGGACTATATCGCGTACAAATTAAGCGGTGTACATTGCACCGATGTATCAGATGCGTCAGGAATGCTGCTCTTTGATGTAAAGAACCGCTGCTGGTCCAAAGAAATGATGGAAATCTGCGGTGTAAGGGAAGAACAGCTTGCAAAAGTTTTTGAATCCTATGAGGTTGTAGGAAACATCCTGCCTGAAATTGCCAGAGAACTAGGTCTTTCTGAAAATGTAAAAATTGTCGCAGGTGCAGGAGATAATGCGGCTGCAGCTGTTGGCACAGGAACTGTTGGAGACGGAATGTGCAACATTTCCCTCGGGACAAGTGGAACGATTTTTATCTCATCAGCAAAATTTGGAGTGGATCAATATAATGCCCTTCACTCTTTTGCCCATGCAGATGGTCATTATCATTTGATGGGATGTATGCTCAGTGCAGCTTCCTGCAA
>CAZYUZ010000293.1:0-2317 GCA_964650775.1 uncultured Lachnoclostridium sp.
CAAGATTGGCTCTGTATACAGTGCAGAACTCTTTGTTGGAGCTGATCCGTCTGTTGTATAATAAATCTTTTCCGCACTGGAGTGTAATGTAACTCTCGTAGCCACAGTCAGAGTTCCTCCTGACGGAGAAGCTGTTGGTGCTGTTGGCTTTTCTTTAATCTTGTATATAAAAGTCGAAATGATACCCGGTTCATCATCCACGATCACAACCGCTTTGACTGTCACAGAGCTTCCAGGTGTTCCGTGTATTTCTACCGTTGTACCCTTCTTTCCGTACTTCACAGGAGAGGAACCATCTGTTGTATAGTAGATATCCCCATCTGTAACATCACTCATCAGATTTACTTTTGTACCATTAGATACTTCACTTCCGCTTTCAATGCTGGCAGTCACACCGCCATTATTCTGGCTGAATTGGTAAGTAAATGTTACAACCTCACTCTGTGATTTGTCCGCTGCCTTTGCAAATGCCTTAATTGTAATCTGTCCGCCTGCCTCACCATTCAGAATCAGGGAGTTTCCAACCATCACTGCTGTATTTGCCGGATCCGCAGGGTCACTTCCATCCATGGTATAGTAGATCACTGCGCCCGATGCTGCCTTTAATGTTAAAACACTGCCTCTTGCAACAACAGATCCGCTTGAAATGGAAGCAGTTGGGGCTGCAAGTTTTTCCATCGGGTCATATGTAAATTTTGCAATCTGACTCTTGACACCATCTTTCGCAGCAATCGCCCAAATGGTTGTTTTCTGTGTAATTGTAAACGGATATTCTTCACTGAATACAGAGCTGGAAAGTGTCGGTTCTTCCGGTTCCAAATCCCCATAAGCCACTGTATAATGAATTGTTGCACCTTCTGTCAGATTCTTCAGTACAACCTCCGTATTTAACTCAACTTTTCCGGAATCCACTGTCGCATATGGTTTCATAACCGCATCCGGATAACTGTACACAAAATGAGCCTCATCACTCTTTGCCAATCCCGGCTTTACTGCTACTGCAGTAATCGTCAAAGAACCACTTCCATTCGGATCCATATCGATTCCTTCATCTACCCGATATTCAATGGTTGTTAAATTTCCGGAAATATAATCTGTAATCTCTCCGCTGGTCTCATCTTTAACTTCTGTGATCACAGGAGAGCTGCCGTCTAATGTATAAAATATTTTTGCACCATTTGTGGCTGTGGATAATAAGATGTTATTTCCCGGAATGATCACTGTTGGTGAATCTACCGATGTTCCCGGTGTTGCCGTAGGAGCTGCTGCTTTTTCCTGAGCCGCAATCTTATAAATGAAGGTTATTACTTCACTGTCCAGCATGCCTGTTTTCTCAGCACGTACACGAACCACAAAATTATCACCATAATTACCGCTTACAATCACTCCACCAGTCATCAGAGTATTTGGTTCTTCTGTACTTGATCCGGAAACATAATAAAGTTTAGCTTCTGGAGTCAGAGAGTAAAAGGACAGCTTTGTTCCCAAAGCAACGCTTGCAGTTTCATTCTTCTCTCCACCAGGCATATATCTTGTTTCATAAGCAGCTTCAGGACTTACAACCTGTTCAGCAGGTTTTATGAAATATACATAATTCAAAATCTGACTGTTCTCATATCCATCCGCAATTGCTATCGTAGAAATGTAAGTCAGTTTTGCATTCTTTGTATCATTAATCAACTGAATCTTATTGGTATATTTCATTACCTCGTTAGAGTTTGCAAGATACCAGCGATTTCCCACTTTATAATATACGGAATCTCCATAAGTCGCCTGATCGCCGCTTTCATTATAAACAGAACCATCCGGAGGATTCTGCACCTTTTCCATCTTGATTTCCGATAAATTATCCGATACCAAATAGAAAATATGTGCATTCTCTGTTCTGGAGGATATGGTTATTTCTGTTGTAGAATTAATTGTAGTTGCTGATACTTCATCTGTTTCTTTATCACCTTTTCCTACACCTGTATTTGGTGAAATTACAGCATCCGCACATTTTCCTCCAAAAGTGTATGGGAAAGAAAATACTTCACTATATTTTTGCCCGTTTTCCTGCTTATAGTTTATTCTCGCATAGATGTATCCACCAAGACTCTGGTTCATTATGATACCATTAGAATATGTTTTCCATGATGTCACGCTGGAATAATTTGCCACAGGCACTTTTGAAATAAAATACTCTATAGAAGTACCAACCGGTGCTCCCTGAATGGTAACCGTATCTCCTGTGATAACTGTATTGCCCGATGGGCCCTGGGAAGTTATCACAATTTTTTCTTTTACGCTAAACGAACCATAGTAGTAAATCTCGCTG
>CAZYUZ010000294.1:0-2298 GCA_964650775.1 uncultured Lachnoclostridium sp.
TGTCCGCAGAGCTTAGTAAGCTTCGCAAAGAAGGATTGATTGAATGCACAAAAAATCATTTTAAACTTTGAAGCGGTAGCCCACACCCCAAATTGTTTCAATATACTGTGGCTTGGATGTATCATACTCAATTTTTTCACGAATCTTCTTGATATGCACCGTAACCGTTGCAATATCCCCGATAGATTCCATATCCCAGATTTCCTGGAAAAGTTCTTCCTTCGTATACACGTGATTTGGATTCTGTGCAAGGAATGTTAAAAGGTCAAATTCCTTGGAAGTGAAATTCGTTTCTTCTCCATTGACCCACACACGTCTTGCAGTCTTGTCAATTTTAATCCCACGGATTTCAATGACATCATTGCTTGGCATACCGCTGCTGATGAGTCTTTCATATCTTGCAAGATGCGCCTTTACACGTGCAACCATTTCACTTGGGCTAAATGGTTTTGTCATGTAATCGTCTGCGCCCATGCCAAGACCTCTAATCTTATCAATGTCATCTTTCTTCGCTGAAACGATAATAATCGGTGTATTTTTTGTCTCGCGAATCTTACGGCAGATTTCAAAACCGTCTACACCCGGAAGCATTAAATCCAGAATGATCAGTTCAAAATCTTCTTTGATCGCACGTACCAGACCTACATCTCCTTGATTTTCCACTTCTACTTCAAAACCGCTAAGCTCCAAATAATCTTTCTCGAGCTCCGCAATCGCCACTTCATCTTCTACAATTAAAATCTTACTCATTTACCGGAACCTCCTGATATTTTCTAATAACAAGGTACAGCACTGTACCAATTCCTTCTTTACTGGTTACCCAGATTTTACCGCCGTGATCTTCCATAATCTTCTTAACAATGGAAAGACCGATGCCGCTTCCACCTTTGGAAGAATTTCTAGAAGCATCTGTTCTATAAAAACGGTCAAAAATGTATGGCAGATCTTTTGCCGCAATTCCCTTGCCGTTATCTTCAATTTCCACCTGTACAAAGTCTCCCACATCTTTTACGGTCATGCGAATCTTTGTGTCTGCCTTATCAGAATATTTCTTTGAATTTCCAACAATGTTATTGATTACTCGCTTGATCTGTTCTGCATCTGCAATCATCTGTACAGAATCATCCACATAGTTCTGGTAGGTAAATCCAATATGTTCGTCCTCCAGTTCTCTACCAATGTCCTCCGCACAGTCTTCAAAATATCCAACCACATTAATTCGGTTAAATGTATATGGAATTTTATTCGTATCAATTTTTGAATAAAAGGACAGCTCATTAATCAAATGATCCATATCAATGGCTTTGCTGTAAACTGTCTGCAAATATTTATTCTGCTTTTCCGGTGTATCTGCAACACCGTCAATCAACCCTTCCACATATCCCTTAATCGCTGTAATCGGTGTTTTCAAGTCATGGGAAATGTTACTGATCAGCTCCTTACTTTGCTGTTCGGAACGAAGCTTTTCTTCTGCATTATCCTTTAGGCGCTTACGCATTTCTTCAAAGTCTTCACAAAGCTCTCCGATTTCGTCCTTGTTATGCACCTGCACTTCAAAATCCAGATTCCCATATTTGATGTTCTGTGTAGCTACCTGCAGCATATGAATCGGCGTTACAATACTGTGGTAAATCCAAAGTACCAGGCAAATAACGATGACCGGAACTACCAGACAAATCATAACTGTCAGATTTGAAATATATTCTCTAACATCCATCGCAAATAGTTGTACTGCCTGCACGATTTCTTCGGCGGTTGCCGTCTCTACCTGCAGTTCGTAAAGCTCATCCATATGATATTGAGTAAACGTAATAACTCCGGCACTAAGCAACAACATTGGCAATCCAATAATTAAAAAGAATGCTAAAAAAAGTTTTGATCTTATCTTCATAATATCATCTCCATATTCTTTTTAATTATAGCACATACGCCCCCGGTCCACACCTAAACAATTGGTAACTTTCTAAACTTTTTCTAAAACGATACTTTGGGGAAACATATATCTTCCAAACAAAAAAACAGACACGCCGAAACGTGCCTGCGATAAATCTTATAAATATTTTTTAAGGATTTCAGCCTTATCTGTCTTTTCCCATGGAAGATCAAGGTCTGTTCTTCCAAAGTGACCGTAAGCTGCTGTCTGTTTGTAGATTGGACGACGAAGGTCAAGCATTCTAATGATTCCTGCTGGACGAAGGTCGAAGTTTTCACGAATCATTTCAACCATCTTTTCTTCAGAAATCTTGCCTGTACCAAATGTGTCAACCATGATAGATGTTGGATGAGCAACACCGATTG
>CAZYUZ010000295.1:0-2296 GCA_964650775.1 uncultured Lachnoclostridium sp.
TGCTCGTGATGATGCTCGTGCTCATGATGATGCTCGTGGTCATGATGGTCATGGTCGTGACATCCACAAGTACAATCTTCGTCATGTTCATGGTCATGCTCGTGCTCATGATGATGCTCATGCTCATGCGCATGCTGTTCAGCCAGCAACTTCATCTCAAGGCTATCCTGTCCTTCCATTACATTAAGAATCTGTTTTCCATCAATTGCATCCCAAGCTGTTGTAATGATAGCTGCCTTTGGATTTAATTCCTGCATCTGTTTTACACAAGCTTCCAACTGTTCAGCAGTTGCGTTCTGGGTACGACTAAGTACGATTGTAGTCGCATGCTCAATCTGGTTATTGAAAAATTCACCGAATGCCTTCATCTGTTTGATTGCCTTTAACGCATTTACAACAGTTACAAGTGCATTGAGCTTTACATCCTGCTCTTTTTCAATATCAATAACTGACTTCATAACGTCTGACAATTTACCTACGCCTGATGGCTCGATTAAAATGCGGTCTGGATGGTATTTTGTGATAACTTCATTTAAGTTGGTTGCAAAGTCACCTACCAGTGAACAGCAGATACAGCCTGAGTTCATTTCTGTAATTTCTATACCGGAATCCTTTAAGAATCCGCCGTCAATACCAACTTCACCAAATTCGTTTTCAATTAAAACAATCTGCTCCCCCTGAAATGCCTCTTCTAACATTTTTTTGATAAATGTTGTCTTACCTGCACCAAGGAAACCTGAAATAATATCAATTTTTGTCATTTTTCTATCTCCTTTATGTTTCTATATAGTTTGTCCTTATTTTCATTTTCACAACTCATTATTTTACAATGAAACACCAAAAAATGCAATGTTGTAAAGCTGCCTATTTTGTTTTATAATACAAAATAATTCTGTTTGGCCCCATACAAGCAGTCTTGAGTCTTTCATATAATATAGTCTTTTGTTCACTTCGAACAATTACCCCATGAACTCTCAATCTAGTAATTAATTGGGCAATTCGTACTTCTCAACTAATTATGTTCATTTACAGTACACATATCAAATTTATACGTATCGAATAGGCACGTATTTCCAAAACACTCATTGACTTAATACGTATAGAATCTTATAATCAAAGGAGAAACTACATGCCAAAGACACCCAAAGAGATGGAGCGAATACTTTTCGCTGACGGTTGGTATTATGATTCACAAAGCGGTTCACACCGCCATTACAAGCATCCAACAAAACCCGGTAAAATTACTATTCCATTCCATTCAAAAGACTTAAAAAAAGGAACGGAATGCGACATTCTAAAAAAAGCACATATCAAACTGAATACAAAATAATAGGAGGTATTAACTATGTTATCAATCTATCCAGCATGTTTTTTCAAAGAAGATAATGGGTATTCTGTTATTTTCCCAGACTTAGATGTATGCACCTGCGGAGATGATTTTGATGATGCAATGATGATGGCTATCGATTGTTTAGCCGGGCACATATATACAATGCAACGTTGGGGAGAAAAAATCCCACCTGCTTCTTCTCCATCTGCAATTGATGCTTACGCCATTGCAAAGGAAACCTATGACAACGAAAATGACTATTTAGAAGCATTCGTCAACATGATTTCAGTCGACGTAGAAGCATATGCCAAAATACATTTTGAAAAATCCGTCAAGAAAACGCTCACTATTCCAGCGTGGCTCAACGAAAAAGCCTTAGAACAGAACATCAATTTCTCTCAGGTCTTACAAGAAGCCCTTCTTGCAAAGCTGATGCTATAAAAAAGCGTCATTCTGACGCTTTTTGAGGCGTCTGACGAAGAAATTTCCTACAAAAAGACACTACACAGCTGCTATTCTAATATATCACGTCTGTGTAATGGCTTTTCTTATATAACAATGTGCACCTAATGCATTTTTCACGCAAACTAGCAGCCTACTGCAAATGAAGATTATACAATTTCTCGTAAATCCCCTTCTTCTCAATTAATTCCTTATGTGTACCGGACTCTGCAATTCCATCTTCTGTCAGCACCAAAATTTTCTCTGCATTCTGAATCGTGGTAAGTCTATGCGCAATTACAAATGTGGTACGATTCCTTGCAAGGCTCTCTAAGGAATCCTGCACTACCTTTTCGCTTTCGTTGTCCAGCGCAGAGGTTGCCTCGTCAAAAATGAGGATTGGCGGATTCTTTAAGAACACTCTGGCAATCGACAGACGCTGTTTCTGTCCACCGGATAGCTTGATACCTCGCTGTCCGATATCCGTATTATATCCTTCCGGAAATGACATGATAAACTCGTGGG
>CAZYUZ010000296.1:0-2270 GCA_964650775.1 uncultured Lachnoclostridium sp.
ATATGTTGCTTTAACAGCAGCAGGAACTGCATTCATCGGATTTTTCAATACAGTTATATGGGCTATGATTACAGATGTTATTGATGATTCAGAAGTAAAAAATGGAGTTCGAGAAGATGGTACAATTTATGCAGTATATTCCTTTGCAAGAAAAATTGGACAGGCATTCTCCTCTGGTCTTGTAGGAATTATCCTTGGAGCAATTGGTTACACACAGGAAACTGCATTTGATCCTGCGATTACATTGAAAATTTTCCAGACATCTTGTATTATTCCAACAGTAGGTTTAATCTGTGTAGCACTCGCACTTATTTTTATTTATCCATTGAGTAAGAACCGAGTGGAAGAGAATATTAAAGAACTTAAGAGACGTCGTGGAGAAGAATAAATTATTGAGGTGATAATCCATATATGGCAATCAAAGCAAGCGAACACGCAAAATATTATAAGAATGAAAATGGTCCTGTCATAGGAACTGTGACCAGAAACATTATTGAAAAAGATGGTCTTTATTTTAAAGATATCGACGGCACGGGGGAAGTGTCCAAAGTGAATGACTGGCGACTTCCGGCAGAAGAACGTGCAAAAGCATACACAAAAGTGCTTACAACAGAAGAAAAAGTTGGACAGCTTTTTATTTCTGACTGGAGAATGGGTGGTAAATACAGAACGATTCTCCCACCGACAGATGATGGAAGAACACAGGAAATCCTGGACGATGAGACAGGTCTGTTGGATGAGGGAAGATTTGTTGGCAAAACAATTTTTGGAGAACAGAACCTTCCTGGAACTTCCGTATTGATCAAAGAATGGTTTGCCAGACATACGATCCTTCGCGCTAATGCAGCAGCAGGGGATATGACTGATTATTTAAATCAGCTTCAGGCAGTTGCAGAAGAATGCGAACATTTTGTACCTGTCAGTGTTGCATCCAATTCCCGTAATGAACATGGAGAGATTGTGTTCGGTATGAACGATGCAGGCGGTGTATTTCCTGCATGGCCAGGTACTTTAGGTATCGCAGCAGCAGCAAAAGGTACAGACATGACGGTGATAGATGAATTTGCAGATTGTGTACGCCGTACATGGAACGCAGCAGGTCTTAGAAAAGGCTATATGTACATGGCAGACGTTATGTCCGATCCACGCTGGCAGCGCTCTTATGGAACCTTTGGTGAAGATCCTGAATTTATCTGCGAAGTGTTTGAACATCTGATTCCGCGGATTCAGGGCAGCAAAGACGGTGTAACAGCAGATGGTGTTGCGATGACTGTCAAGCATTTCCCAGGTGGCGGTGCCCGTGAAAATGGTTTCGATCCTCACTATAAGGCAGGTCAGTGGAATGTATATCAGACACCGGGCAGTTTGGAAAAATACCATCTTCCTGGCTTCCAGACAGCTGTAGACTACAATGCAGCATCCATTATGCCTTATTACGCAAAACCGGCAGAAGAAAAGAGTGCACCACAGCTTCTTGCAGATGGTGAAACGATGGAATTACAGCCATATGGCTTTGCATATAATAAACCATTTATTGATGGCTTATTACGTGAAAAAATGGGGTATAAAGGCTACATTAACTCTGATACAGGCATCGTACATAATATGTGCTGGGGCGTAGAAATGCTTGATAAAGCAGAACGTATTGGTTTTGCAGTAAATCAGGCCGGAGTCGATGTGATTAGTGGTCTTTTCGACCATGAACTTGGTATGGAAGCATATAACCGCGGAAAGAATGATTATTATGATACTCATCCGGTTCCGGAAGGCTTCAAAAAAGAAGATCTGGTTCTGACAGATGAATGCATCGACCGTGCAGTGACAAGAACCATGGCAGAAATGTTTGAATTAGGTATGTTCGATAATCCGTATCGTGATTCAAAGATATCAGAAGAGACGGCAGCATCTAAGGAAGACTGGGATAAGGCTATGAAAGCCCATAGACAGAGTGTAACTCTCCTGAAAAATGATGGAACGCTTCCGCTTACAGAAGATAAACTGGTTGGTAAAAAGGTTTATGCGGAAGCATTCCACAAACGTCCTCAGATGGCAGAACGACTGAATAAGGAATTAAAAGAGTTATTAAACAATCTTTCTTTAACAAATAATCCGGAAGAAGCAGACATTGCACTCCTTCTTATTTCTCCTTCTTCCGGAGACTACTTTACACCGACAAAAGGTTATTTGGAACTGGATATCTGTGAAAATAAGGAAGTACCAAATGTAGATGATTTTTGTCGTCCGATGAAAGAAACTCATATGGAGACAAC
>CAZYUZ010000297.1:0-2261 GCA_964650775.1 uncultured Lachnoclostridium sp.
CTGTATTCTTTGTCAGGCATTCTCTCCATCACACGTATGTGTTGTTACACCAGAACGTCTTGGTCTCTGTGGTGCGGTTTCATGGTTAGATGCAAAAGCAACTAACGAACTTGATCCAAGCGGTCCATGCCAGATCATCACAAAAGAACGTCTCATTGACGAAAGAACAGGTTCTTATGAAGACGTTAACGAAGCAGTTAAGAAATTCTCTCAGGGTGCTATTGAACAGGTAACACTTTACTCTATCATGGAAGATCCAATGACATCTTGTGGATGTTTCGAATGTATCTGTGGTATTGAGCCATTCTCTAACGGTGTAGTTATTGCAAACCGTGAATACGCAGGCATGACTCCACTTGGAATGACATTCCCAGAACTTGCTTCTATGACAGGTGGTGGTGTTCAGACACCTGGTTTCATGGGTCATGGTAAACACTTCATTGCTTCTAAGAAGTTTATGGCTGCTGAAGGCGGTGTAGAACGTATCGTATGGATGCCAAAAGATCTGAAAGAAACAGTTGCTGAAAGATTAAACAAAACAGCATTCGAACTTTACGGCATTGAAAACTTCTGCGATATGATCGGTGATGAAACAATCGCTGAAGATCCAGAAACATTACTTGAATTTTTGACAGAAAAAGGTCATCCAGCACTTGGTCTTGACCCAATGATGTAATATAATATAAGCGAGGGGAAGAAATTCCCCTTGCTTAAAACTATGTCAAAGAGAAAGCGAGGACAAATGCCATGTTAATTAGCAGAATTTTCAATGGTAACGATGCTGTATATGGTCTTACAGTCGGCGCAATCGATGCAGCAATTGCTCAGCACGGTTCGGACAAGGCTGTTGGTTTTCCAGATACTGCATATTGCCTTCCATGTTACTACGCAGTAACTGGTGTAAAGGTAAAAACACTTGGCGACTTGAAAGAAGCCATCGGAGTTGTAAAAACGCTCATGACAAGAAATCATGAGCTTGATGATGCTTTAATGTCAGGTGTAGCAACTGCACTTTGTGCAGAATTTATTGAAGCATTAAAATACATCGATGGTGCAGCTCCATATGCGGAAGGCTGCTATGGACATCTCTCAGACGCAATCATCCGTAATTTAGGTGTACCATTGGTAACTGGAGATATTCCGGGTGTAGCTGTTATTTTAGGTAGCGCTCCAACTGCACAGGAAGGTGTAGATTTGATCAAGAGCTACCAGGCACAGGGTATTTTAGTTGCATTGGTTGGAGGAATCATTGATCAGTGTGAAGAATTAGGATACAAAACAGGCGCAGGCTTACGTGTTATCCCATTAGGAAAAGACGTAACAAGCGTTATCCATATTGTATCTGTAGCGATTCGTGCAGCACTTATCTTTGGTAATGTAACTCCAGGTGATGCCGGTGCATTACTTGCGTACACAGCACAGCGTGTACCAGCATTTGTAAACGCTTTCAAACCAATTGATGATGTAATCTTAGCAGCAGGTGCAGGCGCAATTAAACTTGGTTTCCCAGTAATTTCCAATGAAACAGAAAATATTGCGGAAGTACCGGGCGCATTAATTCAGCAGCTTGATACATTGGCTATGAACGCAACATCTTTAGAAGCAAGAGGAATCAAGATTAAAGTAACAAATATTGATATTCCTGTTGCATTCGCATCTGCATTCGAAGGCGAAATCATTCGCCGTGGCGATATGCAGGTTGAATTCGACGGTTCCCGTGTGGACTGTTTCGAATTAGTTCAGTCTAAAGATCTTTCAGAAGTGGAAGATCATAAGATTGAAGTCATTGGACCAGACATCGACGAATGGGAAGCTGGCGAAAAGCACAGCATCGGATATATTGTTGAAGTTGCGGGAAAGAACATGCAGTCAGATTTCGAATCTGTTATTGAACGTCAGTTCCACAGCTATATCAACTGTATCGAAGGTGTAATGCATACAGGTCAGCGTGACATGATTCGTGTTCGTATCAGCAAAGATGCATTTAATGCAGGCTTCAGAGTAAAACACATTGGTGAAGTTCTCTATGCGAAGATTAAAAATGAATACGAAGCAATCGTTGATAAATGTCAGGTGAAGATTTATACAAATCCGGAAGATTGTACAAAACTTCGTCACGAACTGGCAATCGAAACATTTGAAAAACGTGATGCTCGTTTGAACAGCTTAACAGATGAATCAGTAGACGTTTATTACAGCTGTATCCTTTGTCAGGCATTCTCTCCATCACCCGTATGTGTAGTAACTCCTGAAAGACTTGG
>CAZYUZ010000298.1:0-2249 GCA_964650775.1 uncultured Lachnoclostridium sp.
TCGATGATTCTGTATTTTCTTCTGGAACCGCCTCCGCGGTGTCTTACAGTGATTTTACCCTGATTGTTACGACCAGCGTTCTTGTCTAAGGAAACACAAAGGGACTTTTCGGGAGTCTTCTTTGTGATTTCGGAGAAGTCAGAACCGGTCATATTTCTTCTTGAAGGTGTATATGGGTTATATGTCTTAATTCCCATGACTTTATCTCCTTTCGAGTTCTACATTTATTATCGCACTTTTTATGTGCATAGCTTTTCATTCAAAGAAGAACGCTTGCGTTCTTCCCAATGAAACTTAGTTGTTCTTGCTGCCGTTCTTTGGCAGCTTAGAATAACTTTCCATCGTATCTTAGCACTTCTTTTGGTTGTTTAGAGTCCGGCGAAGATTTCGATATCCTTGCTGTCTGCGGTAAGCCATACGATTGCTTTCTTGGTCTTAGCGGTCTTACCGTATACCAAACCACGTCTCTTTGTCTTACCATCGCAGTTCATGGTGTTAACCTTTGCAACCTTTGTTCCTTCGAACATTTTTTCAACAGCTTCTTTAATCATTGTCTTATTTGCTTCGGGATGAACCAAAAAAGTATATTTCTTTTCACCCATACCGGCCATACTCTTTTCGGTGATAACCGGTTTGAGGATTACGTCATAATACTGAATTGCTGCCATTATGCATACACCTCCTCAATCTTAGCCACTGCATCCTTGGTAAGAACCAGTGTGTCGCCCTTTAAAATGTCATATACATTAATTGTGTTGGTTAATGCTGTCTTGATAGTGGGAATATTTCTGGCAGACATAACAACCTTTTCGTCGTTTTCAGCAAGTACTACAAGTGCCTTGCTAACCTTTAAGTTGTCCATAACTGCCTTGAAATTCTTTGTCTTGATTTCGTCAAACTTCAGTTCATCAACAACGATGAGCTTGCCGTCTGCTACTCTGCTGGAAAGAGCGGACTTAAGCGCTGCTCTCTTTTCCTTCTTATTTAACTTGAAAGAATAATCTCTCGGTACGGGAGCGAATACAACGCCGCCTCCTGTCCACTGGGGAGCTCTTGTTGAACCCTGTCTTGCATGACCGGTTCCTTTCTGTCTCCAAGGTTTTCTTCCGCCACCGGAAACTTCAGAACGAGTTTTTGCTTTCTGTGTTCCCTGACGATTGTTTGCAAGCT
The DNA here is from genome assembly GCA_964650775.1 of uncultured Lachnoclostridium sp. Classification (GTDB taxonomy): domain Bacteria; phylum Bacillota; class Clostridia; order Lachnospirales; family Lachnospiraceae; genus HGM12587. The sequence goes on from CAZYUZ010000298.1 coordinate 1,171, forward strand.
GCTGTACAACTGCCATGTGTACTAAGTGTTCGTTAACTTCAACACCGAATACGCTGTCGTTTAATTCAATTGTACCAACTTCTTTGCCTTCCATATTATAAACAGCTACGTTTGCCACTGATGTGTCCTCCTTTCATTCCCTAATTAGCTCTTGTAGTTTCTTTAATAGTAACTAATGCTTTCTTAGGTCCTGGTACTGCACCTTTAACCAAAAGCAAGTTCTTTTCTGCATCTACGCGTACAACTTCAAGATTCTGAACTGTAACTTTTACGCTACCCATGTGTCCTGGCATTCCTTTTCCTTTGAATACACGGCTTGGTGAAGAACATGCACCGTTAGAACCCTGATGTCTGTGGAATTTGGAACCGTGAGCCATAGGACCTCTGTGCTGTCCGTGTCTCTTGATTGCACCCTGGAAACCTTTACCTTTGGAAATTGCAGTAGCATCTACTTTATCACCATTTGCAAAGATATCAGCTTTGATTTCCTGTGCAAGTGTGTATTCTGCTGCATTTTCAAATTTGAATTCTCTTACATATCTCTTGCTGGAAACACCTGCTTTTTTGAAATGTCCCTGAAGAGCTTTATTAACACCATGTCTGTGGATAACTTCTTTGTTTCCTTTAGCATCTTTGTTAATAACTTTGTCTTTTTTGTCTACGAATGCAACCTGAACTGCTTCGTATCCATCATTTTCTACTGTTTTAACCTGTGTTACTACACATGGTCCAGCCTGAAGTACTGTTACCGGAACAAGTACGCCATCTTCGTTGAAAATCTGTGTCATTCCAACTTTTGTTGCTAAAATAGCTTTCTTCATTTCATTACCTCCTGTTTATTCTACAGCGGGGCGCTTTCGCGTCCATACTAGTAGGGGTCTTATTTGTTTTTCATTTTGATATCGATGCATACACCAGCTGGCATTTCTAATCTCTGTAAAGATTCTACAGTTTTCTGTGTTGGTGCAATGATATCGATCAATCTCTTATGAGTTCTCTGCTCAAACTGCTCACGGGAGTCTTTGTACTTGTGTACCGCTCTAAGAATTGTAACAACTTCCTTCTTAGCTGGAAGAGGT
>CAZYUZ010000299.1:0-2248 GCA_964650775.1 uncultured Lachnoclostridium sp.
GATAATAACACAAAATACACAAAACCCATGCATGTTTTGCAATTAAAATATCTTTACAAAAACTATCAACTATATAAATTACTTCGGTAAGACTAACACCTTCATTATGGCATATTTCCGTTAAAATTTTTGCATTAGGCTTTTTTCCATGAACTACATATGTTTTAGGAGACGTTCCAATATTACTTGATTTTTTATAAGAACTATCCGACACATATATTTTTTTAAAAAAATGTTCTATACCTAATTTCTTTAAACGATAAAATCCATTTTCTTCTGCTGATTCTGTATAAGCAATGAGAGTTATATTATTCTCATATAAAAAACGTAATGTATTTTCCACATTGGGATATAATTTTAATAATCTTTTTCGCGTGGAATTAAATCTATGAAATATTGGATTTAATTCATTTTTAATCTGTTCTTCTGTGTATCCTTGATATTTCTTTTTAATCGTAGGTAAATTTAATGTTGCAAATGGATACTCCACACTACCCACTTGCTGATGAACTATTTTAAATTCCTCTAACAATTTATCCTGTGGCACATTCACTAACAAAGACAATTCTTCTACCATATCATAAAAAGCAGGGATAAAAAATCCAATCCATGAATATAATGTATCATCTAAATCTGTAATAACTAGTTTAATCATTTTCCTCACCTAAATTTATATTGGAAGATGTATTGTTTGAACACACTTATCTTCCTCCGTATTATCCGCATATATTCTGAAAAATTTCAATTCGATTTCGTGATATTTAAATTTCAAAATTGCAAATTTATTTTCACAATTATAAGCACCGGTTCCACCCATTCCAACTACATAAATATTTTTTAGTTTATTTTCATCAATTTCTGTATCACTATTACTGTAATATCCTACTTTGGACACAAAAGTTTGATGCTTATGACCATGTAAAAGTATCTTAATATTATATTTTGCAAGCCACTGCATGAAACGTTCTGCATCATAGACAACACTACTTGCTTTTTTTACATCCACTTGTTCGACTAAACATGTTGGTAAATAATGATGATGCATTATTGCAATCCTGATAGAATTTGTTTCTACATCTTCCTTCCAGCCCATTTCTTTTGCAACATAATCTAACTGTTCTTTAGATAAAAAACCATGTCCTTCAAAATCTTTATACTGTTGTAAAATAAGACTGTTAAGTGCAACTATTTCTACAGTTCTTCCCGTCGACGTTAGTAATCTACGACCACACGCCATAAATTTATTAGGATTCAAATGATGAATTGAATTATAAAATTCCTTATACGCATGAATACTATCTGGATTATCTGACACACTCTCTGGAAGTTTGTCCCCAAGATTTTCTTCTTTTCGTACAAAATCATGATTTCCTGGACAAAATATAATATTCTCAGATGTTAGTTTTCTTTCTACATTTCTGTTCAAATCCTGAAAGAACTCTTTCGCATTCAAAAAACCTTCCTCTTTTCCATATGATGTGATATCACCTGTTATTACCAATCCGCCTATTTTATTAAAATCATCAAACGCATTTTGCATATGCTTCGTTAACGTTACATCTGTTTCATTTTGCATTTTAACTTTAAATACATCATCTTTACCAAAATGCAAATCTGATAACCATAATAAAATATCACTTCCTGTTTCAAAATATCTTTTACTAAAATTATGTGGCTCAACAACATTAGCATTTAACAGTTTTATTTCATAGTCTGAATCTTTTCTCTCATCATAATTGCGCACAAACCATAATGTTCTATTCTGCTGAATCATTTCTGCTATATTATAGATTCTTTTTCCATAGAATTTTTTATAATTAGAATCCAACAAAAATGAGTCAATTTCTACATAAGTATATTCTTTAAGCACCTTCGTATCACATTCTTCAATTTTGTCAAACTTAAACCATGCATAATATTTTTGCGCGTTATAATAACTAGGTGTAAAATCTAATTCTGGTGATTGGATTTTGCTAGTCTGAGAACATTTCATATCCAAACAAATTGCTTTATACAATTTTTCCTGTCCTGAATCCATAAGGAAAAATTCTTTAGGACTTTCTTCTACTCGTCCTTTTAATATTGAAAATTCATCATATGGTGTTTTCTCATTACCCTTATTCCACCATCCCCACCAAACGTATCCTTTTTTATCAATCATCTCTTTATGGCGAAGTATCGTATCATTATTTTCCGTCACTAAATCCCTAAATCGCAAAATTATAGTTTGAAAATCTTTTGTAATTCC
>CAZYUZ010000300.1:0-2241 GCA_964650775.1 uncultured Lachnoclostridium sp.
TCTGGAACAGCTCACCGATCTGGTAGAACAGCATAACGGCAATGCCTTCCACATAGTCACCGCTTTTGGTGATGATCGCCAGAACAAATGCGCCAAGGGTGGCAATCGCCATCAGGAAGTTTTCATCGAATACCTGTCGGTTGAGAATACCTTTTCCGGCTTTTTTCAGGATGTCATAACCAATCACAAGATAGGCTACCAAATATAGTGCAAGCTGCAAAATACCGGTTATCGGAATGAAATTTAATCCTACTAACATGACCGCAGTTATGATGATTCGAATAAGCATCTTTTTTTGCTTCTTATTCATAGCTTAATTCTCCATTCAATTATATTTCACCCCATTTATGTATGATTTTCCCGCAAACCTCAGGGTACTCGGTTTGCATTCTAATTACAGCTCGATTTCGCAATCAGGCTCAACTTTCTTGCAGGCTTTCAGAACATTCTGCATGACCTGACCTGCATCCTGACCGTCTTCAAACTCAACGATCATCTTCTGAGTCATAAAATTCACGGTTGCAGAAGCAACACCAGCAGTTTTGTTGGCTGCATCCTCCATCAAATTAGCGCAGTTAGCGCAGTCCACTTCAATTTTGTAAGTCTTTTTCATAGCATTTAATCCTTTCTTTAATAATTTACATCAATTAAATCATTGTTTAATCGTTGTGATTGCAGTATAATTTTAATAGCTTCAAAAATCAATACTTTATGTTTTGGGGCTACCAAAAAGGCGAAGAAGATTTCCAAAAAGTATAATTTGGAGGGTTTGATATGAATGAATTTACATTGCCGCACCAGCACGGCAAAAAAAACATTGGAAATATAAAGGCTGAACTTTCAAAAATTACACGTTTTTCTGCTTCAGCAGAGATATTTAAGCAGCTCAGTGATCCAACAAGATTACAGATTTTCTGGTTGCTTTGTCATCAAGAAGACTGTGTAATTAATATCGCTGCCTTGCTCGATATGTCCAGTCCTGCTGTTTCGCATCATCTGCGCTCACTGCACGACAGTGGTTTGATTTCAAGCAGGCGTGATGGAAAAGAAGTTTATTACAAGGTATCTGAAACCGAAGGGTGCCATTTGCTACATAAAACAGTTGAACAGGTGATGGAAATTGCTTGTCCGGAAAAAGTCGTAGATTACAATAGCTCTACCGAAGAAATCATTCATCGCATACATGAATATTTACTGGAACATCTTGCAGATAGAGTTACCATCGAGCATTTGTCAAAACAATTTCTGATGAATCCAACCACATTAAAAAAGGCATTCAAAAATATTTATGGTATTTCGATTGCGGCACACATGAAACAACATCGAATGGAACATGCTGCAAAATTATTGTTGGAAACAAATGACAGCATCTCTCAGATAGCTTTTGCTGTTGGTTATGAGAGTCAGAGCAGATTTACCACTGCATTTAAGGAAACATATGATATGCTTCCGAGTATGTATAGAAAAAATTGCATCAGTTCAATCAAAGACGATGATAGCAAATGTGGACATTCCCATCATTTCTGAGCCCATTATCACAGAAACAACCTCTAAACGCAGAAAAACGGTATGACCTTCAGGTCACACCGTTCTCTGTGAACTATAGCTACTTATCACTATTAATCCTTGATTTTTATTAGAATTTTCCGTTTTCGCTTGCTTCCTGGATAGAAACTGCAACTGCTACAGTCATACCAACCATTGGGTTGTTACCTGCACCAATAAGACCCATCATTTCTACGTGAGCAGGTACGGAAGAAGAACCAGCAAACTGAGCGTCAGAGTGCATACGTCCCATAGTATCTGTCATACCGTAGGAAGCTGGACCAGCTGCCATGTTGTCTGGGTGAAGTGTACGTCCTGTACCACCACCGGAAGCTACGGAGAAGTATTTTTTACCCTGTTCGATACATTCTTTTTTGTATGTACCTGCAACCGGGTGCTGGAATCTTGTAGGGTTCGTAGAGTTACCTGTGATAGATACGTCCACGCCTTCTTTGTGCATGATAGCTACACCTTCACAAACGTCGTTGGAACCATAGCAGTTAACTTTTGCACGAAGACCTTCAGAGTAAGATTTTCTGAATACTTCTTTAACTGTGTTTGTATATGGATCATATTCTGTTTCTACGAATGTAAATCCGTTGATACGAGCGATGATCTGAGCTGCGTCTTTACCAAGACCGTTTAAGATAACACGTAATGGTTTCTGACGAACTTTGTTAGCTTTTTCAGCGATAC
>CAZYUZ010000301.1:0-2241 GCA_964650775.1 uncultured Lachnoclostridium sp.
GGCTGGAAACGACGTTCCAGTGCAGGATCTTTTTCAATATATTTACGATATTCTCCGATGGTTGTGGCACCAATCAGCTGGATTTCGCCTCTGGAGAGGTACGGTTTTAAAATATTTGACGCATCCATGGCGCCTTCTGCTCCGCCTGCTCCAATCATTGTATGAATTTCATCAATAAAAAGAAGTAAATTTCCGTTTAAACGCACTTCATCGATTACATTTTTAATTCGTTCTTCAAATTCACCGCGGTATTTTGTACCTGCAACCATAGAAGTAAGGTCCAGCATGATCAGTCGTTTGCCTCTCATGCTATCCGGTACATTTCCTGCAGCAATTGCCTGGGCAAGCCCTTCTACAATGGCGCTTTTTCCAACCCCGGGTTCTCCCACGAGACATGGATTGTTTTTGGTTCTGCGGCTTAAAATCTGAATGAGACGCTTGATTTCGTCTGTTCTTCCGATGACGGGATCTAATTTTTTTGTTTCTGCAAGCAAGGTCAGATCACGGCTGTAGCGTTCCAGAGAGGAACCTTTTTCTCTCATCTGGTTTTCTCTTGCCTGTTCTTCTTTATATTCTTTGCCTTCTTCTCCCATGGAATTTAAGACTTCCATGTAAACATCTCTGGCATTTACATTCAGAGTTTTCAAAAGCTTTGCTGCAATGCATTCAAAATCCTTTAAAATTGCGATCAGAAGATGCTCGGTTCCAACTTTTTTCTTATGGAATCTATCCGCTTCTTCTCTGGCATCTTCCAGGATTTTTTCCGCTCTCGGTGTATAACCGGAAGGCTGATCTAAGGTAGTCAGTTCTACAGGTGCAATGAGCTGGTCAATATAATCTAAAACCCTGGCTTCATCTACGTGGAAGTTCTCTAAAACCACCCCTGCAAGAGACCCTTTCTGTTTGATGAGCCCGAGAAGGATGTGTTCGGTTCCGGTGTAGGAATGACCTAAAGACAATGAAATCTTTTTGGCATATTTTAAAACCTGTTTGGCTTTGTCGGTGTATAATTCTTTCATAAATGCACGCCTCCTAATTTTTTAATGTTACCATTTTCACATCCTTTTTGCAACCTGCACTGGCAAGTGCGGTCCGGCTTTGCCAGACACACATTACAAAAATAAGGCCACGGCATTTCTGCCGCAGCCTCTTAAGTTCATACGAAACTAATTTTTTATAAATCTTCCAAATCAAGGATTTCCAACTCATCATCAGAATCCTGACTGATACTTTTTACTGGTTCTTCAACGATTTCGTCTTCCTCGTCTTCGAATTCATCATCTTCAAATTCATCGTCCTCATCGTCTTCATCCACATCTTCGCCTGCAAGATGATCTCCCTTTTTCAGTTTGGATACTTTGAGTAAGAGGTTTACGATGATACCAACCATAATCACCAATGCTGCAAGCAAAACACCGATAATTGTCAGACGCTTGTTCATACGTTCTGCATGATTTGCGTTCAGGATACCGATTTCTTCAGACAGTTTGTCGATGGTTTCGTTTAACTCTGTTACTTTTTCAGCATCTTTCAACTGAAGGAGCGATCTTTGGAAAGTTCTGTCGATTAAGTCGTAAGTATAATATACTTCACGTCCTGTTTCGTCCATCATCAGGAACACAAGATAGTTATCTTCTGAAAGAGAACCTACCGCAATTTCTTCCTGTGTCAGTTCCGCATCCTCACGCATGTAAGTAAACATTGGAACTGTCTGGATCACAAAATAAGAATCTACAAATCCGTAAGGAGCTTTTGCATCTTCATACATTGGAATCGTGTAGATATATCCGTTTTTCACTTCTGCACCAAAATATGGCACGAACATATCATGTTCCGGATCATAGATGAAACGGTATTCATATCCTGTTTCCCAATCCTCGCCCATGACACAGACCATATCAGAGTTTTCTGTAAAACCGGCTTTTACTTCCACTCCATTATATTCCCAGTCACCAAGGGTGAATCCCGGCGGCATGTCTTCTTCTGCTGCTTCCGGAACAATTTCATAAGTAAAGATTGCGATCTCAAAAGTCAGATCCGTCGTTTCTCTTGCAGCTTCTTCCGCCTGTGTCGCATGGACATTCACTCCGGAAGTACAGAAAAGAAAGGCTGCAAGCAATACCAGCATCACATTTTTCATTAATTTTTTCATCATAAGGGCAACATTCCTTTCTTACGCTTCGTCAATTGCCTTACCAATGTCGCTTCTGCAATATTTATTATCAAATGTAACCCATTTTG
>CAZYUZ010000302.1:0-2230 GCA_964650775.1 uncultured Lachnoclostridium sp.
AAACCATGTAAAATATCTGGAAACACATCTTATCGAAAGTGTTTTTTGCAAGCCTTTTTTGGACAAAGTTGCAAAACATTTTTGGACATTGTTGCATGTCCAAATTGGACAAAGTTGCAAAGCACTGGCCAGCCTTGAGCCGACCAGCCTTGCAGACATTATGAAATTTTTACAATACGAGATATGGAAATGGTAGTTCTGTATCCGTATCCTCATGTGCATGTTTTTTGAAATAGCTGAATTCTTCGTCCAGATTTTTATAGTGGATGAAATCATTCATATATCGCCTATCTTCCTTGGCGCGCTCGTGTTCATCTATTAGCTCCAGAAGATAATCGTTCATTTCTTCATAGCGCTCAAGAAGATTCTGGTATCGTTGTTTTTGTTCTTTGATAACTTTATTATTTTTTGCCATTATTACCTACCTCCTGACTATTGATTCTTGAAAGGGCTTCATGAATACTGGATTCACGCAACCGGTTATTGACTCCCGGGAACAGTATCAGTTCCACATGATGTGTGAGACGTCCAATCAGCGCTGTTGTCATGCGCTGGTCATACAGGACATTCACCCATTGTGAGAATTCCAGATTAGTATTCAATATCACTGATTTCTGCTCATGAATTTCTGACAGATAGTCAAACAAAAGCTGGGAACCGATCCGGTCATAAGGCACATAACCGAATTCATCCAGGATCAGAATCTGAGCACTGTTCAGCTTTCTCTTAATAGCAGAAAGATTTCCTTTACTTTGGCTTTCGGAAAAGAGATTGATCAGTCCAGCCGTTCGGTAGAACTTTACCGGAATTTCCTGATTGCATGCCGAGATCCCAATAAGAATGGAAAGCATGGTTTTCCCGGTTCCGGTACCACCATACATGATGACATTTTTACCTGTGTGATAAAAGTCCAGATTCAGAAGGCTCTCCAGATTCACTCCATCAGGAAAATCAATTTCATCCGTACGGAATTCATCGACAGCATATCTGCGTGGGAATCCGGCAGTATTCAGATACTTGCTTTTTCGCTTGGTCAGTCGGTATTCAATTTCATTTGTCAGAAGATTAAGAAGGTATTCCTGCGGTGTGTCTCCTTTCTGTATCATCGCCTGACCGGAAAAGTTGGATGACAGCCTGAGCTGTTTACAACAGTCAGCGATGATTTTTTCTATATCAGCCATTGGATACACCCCCTTTCAAGAGAGCTGCATCCAGCATCTTCAGGTCATTTCTGAAAGGAATGACTTTCTGATGTGGTATGGAAGCATTATTTTCAAGTGGCGGCAGAAGCGGAACATCTGCATAAGTGCGTCTGTAAAGATTCAGCAGACTGTCAGGATCTGCCCGGTTAAGACGTACTGCTTCATCCACCGTTTTAACGGCACTGGTAAATCCGGTTCGTTCCGTAAGTTCCGCAAGTACTTTTAATACCCGTCCGCGTTCTTTACTTTCACAGCTGTCCATGTATAACTGCATGGTCCGGGGCATCATGTCATAGATGCCACTGTTACGAAGGGAACGGGGCTTGCGTGCGATATAGGTAAGATATGGCAGCCAGTCCATACGCTCATGTTCCCCGCCGTAAAGACGCTTGTGACGCACGACCTCGTGCATATCCTTATCCATAACAACCACATCGGCAGACGTGATTTTAAGGTTTACACAGGCTTCGCAGAACGCCGGCGAAGCAGAGTAACGATGCTTTCCGGCATCCAGGGTAAACTTACCATATTTGTCTGTGGTAGCAGTTGTATACAGTGCCGTATCAAAGGGCACTGACGGAAGCGGTAACAAACGGGCTTTATCTTCCTGAAATAATTCACGGATAAAGCGGTCAGCATCGTCGTCATAGTGTTCCCGCTGCATATCGATTTCACAACGTCTGAGAAGGTATTTATTTTCTTCGGCAAGGGAATCGAACCGTGGTACCGGTACAAGTTCGTTACGGCGAAGGTACCCAACTTTATTTTCCACGTTTCCTTTTTCCCAACCGGATTCGGGGTTCATAAATACCGGTTTAATGCGATAGTGTTCACAGAATCGCTGGAAACGCTCGGTTACATTGCGTCCACCGCCTTTGATAATTTCAGTCACAATGGTTCTGGTATTATCAAACCAGATTTCCGTGGGAACACCACCGATGTGTTCAAATATGGCAACCATTCCTTCCAGAAAGCACTCCATGTTTTCGCCATAATTAAGTTGAAGATAGCCGCCATTACTGTAGGGA
>CAZYUZ010000303.1:0-2220 GCA_964650775.1 uncultured Lachnoclostridium sp.
GAGGTCGATGAACTGGTATTTGATGGAGCGTTCTTTGAAGTAACGCTCGGCTTTTTTTGTGTCGAAGGATTTACGGGTGCCGAAGATTTGAATGTTCATTGGGTAGATTCCTCTTTATATATTATTATCAAACGCAGATATTGCCGTGGCAAATGAACAGTATTTTATCCTTGTAAGTAAGTTCTTTATAATATCGTAAATGCCCCAGACAAACCTGAGGCATTTGACTTTCTCTATCATCCATTACTTTTCAATTATCTATTGCTGAACCTTTGAGTTTTCTATAAACTTCTGTACCGCTTTTTTTACCAAAAGATTTTAATGAAGTAATGTATAATTCTTTAGGCTGACTTATAGAAACAACCATGTCTACTATCTGAGAGATAAAATTTTCGTACTCTGTCCCAGAAAATATATTGGTAATTCTGATAACTATTTTTTTGCGTTCCTCGTACTTTGCAAATTCAGTTTGCAAGTCAAGAATCTTCATATTTTTATTTACCAAACTTTTTCTCATACTCTCACCATTTATACACATCAGTGCCTTTGCAATTGTTCTGCATTTGACCAACTGATTTTGTACCGGCAATCTTGTTCTCCAGTAATCAAGTACTGCCTGAAATCCCTTATCAGCACTAATAATGGCAATTTGAGCATTACGGTCCATAGCAAATATCTCTCCTACTTTTGATGCAATGTAAAAATCTAATCCATTTTTTCTTACATTTTTCAATTTGCATATCTCGAAAGCACATCCGGATTGTTCAATGTCTTTCATTCTATAAGATATGATTTTGTCACACTTATCACTGTAGAAAAAGGAAATGTTATCACCCTCTTCTAAAAATTCTGTTCCTTCTAAACCAGCATAGTTTACATTTTCATAATCAATTAGAAAATACATATGTTTTCCTCCTTTTTATTTATTCCGCATGTACATCACCACCTTCTTTTTTGATGACATAATTATAACATGCTTTGGTGTCCAATAAAAAGGACTCAACATAGCCTATATTTACTTATAAATCAGCTTTATAAATCAGTACAAATCAATTTAAATTAGGGCCATTTACAGACCTAATCTTAATGACATCTCTTACACGGCGTATAACCTAACGCCGTCGCATGTTCCACCGTTACCTGCATTGGCCCTTCCATGTTACTACACCCTGATCTGCTATGATACTTCTTACCACCTTTTGTTGGTACCCATACCAGATTTCCCACCGTATCTTCATGACTAGGTACTGTCACAGAACTACCACCTGAACCACTTCCAGATGAACTTGATGCCTGCGTCACTGCCTCTTGCTGAACTGGTTTCTCGCTTACCAAATAGCTATCGCTTACAAACGCTTCACCGCCATTGTACTCAATTCTGTACCAGCCAGTCTCATTACATTTTCCTGTAACCGTAACTGCCTGTGCTGTAGATAAGCCTCCTACTCTTTCACCATCAATATCAGGTAAACTCCTTACATTTACCGACTGCGACGCATACATAGTCTGATTTAAATCAGTATAAGAATATTCTGGTTCCTGCACTTCTGCAACTTCTTCTACTACTGGAATTGCTGCCTCGTCTTCAGTCATTTCTACTTCCGCGGTTTCTTCATTTTCAACTTCTTCGTTTTCTATAACCTGAAGATCTACCAATTCTTCCTCTTGCAGTTCTTCATTTTCTTCTATTTCTTCAGATATTTCCATTCGTGTGGCAGTATCTTCAACGATTTGCGAATCTTCTTCATCTGCTCCACAAGATGCCAGCATTCCAATACAAAGTAATCCAACCAACAATTTCCCTAAAAACTTTTTCATTCCAAATCCCTCTCTTTCTACTCCTGCACTCCACTGCTCCGCAGTTCTTCCATCCCATGTCCTTTCAGCACAACATTCACATCATTCACGCTCCCCGGTCTGTCCCCAAAACACACCATCAGCACCACATCCCTCGGTATCTTCTCATACAACTGCGGCATCTCATAAATCCTCAGCGCCCTCTGTGTCTCCTCCAGCGTAAACTCCGCCGCATAACAGATTCGTAAAATCACATCTCTCTGCCTTGTCCGCTTCTCCTCCGAAATCAGCTTATATCCATACCGCTCCGGAATATCCGCCCAAAGAAAAACATCCCTCTGCTTCAAGCCCTTCTTGCGAATGACCGTTCTCATATATTTGCTAAACGGTCTATCCGACCTCATGATGCTGTCCGCATGTTCC
>CAZYUZ010000304.1:0-2218 GCA_964650775.1 uncultured Lachnoclostridium sp.
TCCATTTACAAAAAAGGTGGGCTTTTTTCAGAAATTGAAAACCAAATCCATATATGCAAAATGAGAGTCAGCAGATATCTGCCCACTCTCATTTCATCTTTTTATATTTCTTATATTTTGCTGTCATATTCCAAAGCTGCATTAGTTAAATATCTAAGGGAACGGTTCTGTGCGTCCTTAATTTTTCATCATGACACTTTCCTCTTAATGAATTTATTGTACCAAAATTTTATTGAACTGCAAACCTGTGCATGCTATAATCCCATAAAATAATTTCTGTAGAAATTATTTTGTTTCTAAGGAAATATATGAAAGGGTGAAAAAATGAAAGAAAAATTCAAACAACAGCCACATAAGTATCTGATCATTCTTGCATTGATCTTATGTCTTGTAAGTGGTATTTTTTCCAATCTGGTATTAAGAGATTTCGGTAATGTCAATGTTACAAATGTCGCTGTACAGACCGAACTCGGTACAATCCGCGGCTATCTGCTGGTTCCTGAAATCGCTACAACTGAAAACAAGGTTCCGGCAATCGTTGTCAGCCATGGCTCCAGCGCCAGTGCTGAAACTGTAGAGTCCTGGTATATTGAGCTGGCCCGCCGCGGATACGTAGTATTTGCTCCAAACCTCTATGGACATGGAGACTCCTCCGTGGCAGATGCATCTTATGATGGAAGTGCTGCATATGAAACAAGAGGTCTGCTGGATGCTGTAGAATACGTTAATACATTAAGCTATGTGGATACCTCTAAGGTTGGTATCACCGGACACTCTCTCGGTGGAGAATCCTCTCTCAAGGTTGCAGCTCATTACACACAGCTCGAAGACGAAGCTCTTGCAAATGGAGCAACGCCTGAAGAAGCCCATGCATTAAACAAGCTGGATGCATGCCTTCCTGTCGGATATCCACTGGAGGTTGTCATCGAAGGCTGGGAATCTGCCGGAAGCTTTGAAGGTTATCATTGTGACCTGGGTGTAATCCTTGGTAAAGCTGATGATTTTAACTCCTGGTTAACAAAGGATATTCTTACAAACGATGTCGGCATTTCCTGGTTAGAAACACAAACCGGCATTGTTGTTTCTGAAATTGAAGAAGGCAAATTTTATGAAAACGAAGAAACCGGTTACAATTTTGCAATGTGGAATCCAAACGAAATCCACAACCAGAACTGGATTTCAACAAAAACCACACAATATATCATAGATTATTTTGAAGAAACATTCGGTGCTCCAATTAAAATTGACAGCAAAGATCAAATCTGGACTATCAAACTGGCTGCCGGAATTGTTGGTTTGATCGGCTTTTTCCTGTTCATCATTCCTTGTCTGTACTACACATTAAAGATTCCAGCATTTAACAGTCTGGAAAAGGAAAATACATTTGTACTTCCTCCACTTCTTGGCAAGGCAAGAAACAAATATTTAAGATCGATCCTTACGGGCGCTCTGATCAATACCATTCTTTTGCTCCCGTTCGTATTAGTCGGCATGCTGATGCTCGAAAGCCCTGTTTTTCCTCAGGCATCTACCAACGGCTTTGCACTTTGGGGACTTGCATGTGGTTTGGTAACACTCTTCTCTGTCAGAAGAGGTACCGGTCTCAAATATAAAGAAAATAAAGAATATTACGGAATCAAAGCAACCGCAAAGGAATTGGTAAAGGTATTTGCACTTGCTCTTACAGTTGTTACACTAACCTATATGACTTTATTTGTTGTAAAATACATCTTTAACACCGACTTCCGATTCTGGTCCTATTCTGTCAGACCATTTGATTTTGGAAGCATCACGATCGCTTTGAGATATCTGCCAATTTTCTTTGTACAACAGTTTGCAAATGGTGTTGCAATTCGTCGAAACAATTTTGATAACTGGAGTGATATCAAACGAATTGGCTTTTCCACTACTATGGCATTGATTCCTGTTGTACTCATGCTGCTTATCTCTTATGTGCCTATTATTTTTACAGGATCACCTTTATGGGCAATGGACGGCAGCAATATTCTCCTGCTTGCAGCAGGTCAGAGCGCAATTAAAGTAATCAGCTATATCTTCTCACTTGGAGTAACTTCATTTATCCATGTGAAATCACAAAAATACACCGGAAACATTTGGGCCGGTACCTTTGTTTGTGCTCTGCTGACAGCTATGATCGCTGTTGCAAACTGTAATTCCATTACAGTGTTCTAGTCTCATACTTAGTTTATATCTCTCT
>CAZYUZ010000305.1:0-2205 GCA_964650775.1 uncultured Lachnoclostridium sp.
CCTTTACATTGGAACATTATAAGAAATTTTTTACAGACCCGGATTTCCTGCTGATCTTATGGAGATCTTTGGTCATTGCGATTAAGACAACGATCATTTGTCTGGCGATTGGTTATCCAATGGCTTACTACATTTCCAAATGCCGCGAGGAAATTCAGAACTTTTTCGTTCTTGCAATCACACTTCCGACATGGATCAATGCGCTGGTTCGTACTTATGCATGGATCGGGATTTTAAGTGAAGGCGGCATTATTCAGACAATTTTAGGCTTCTTTGGGTTTAAAGAAGTGGAGCTTCTCTACACAGAGGGCGCGGTACTGCTTGGTATGGTTTATAACTTCCTGCCATTTATGATTCTGCAGATCAATACATCTCTCTGTAAAATGGATCATTCCCTGATTGAAGCTTCAGCAGACCTTGGAGCAAATGGAGTACAGACGTTTAAACGAGTAATACTGCCATTGTCTTTACCGGGCGTCATCAATGGGATTACGCTGGTATTCTTACCGGCAGTCAGCTCCTTCTTCATTCCAAAGCTTTTAGGCGGCGGACAGTATTTCCTCATCGGTAACCTGATCGAAAATCAGTTTATTACAGCGGGAGAATGGAACTTTGGTAGTGCCATCTCTATGATCATGGCAATCGTTATGATGCTTATGATGATGCTGGTAAGAAATATTGAAATTAAAAATCGAGGCGGGAAGGAGGAATAGCGGTCATGAAGAAAAAGAAAGAAAAAAGTACTTTTGGAAGAATCATGATGGCACTGCTTATCATTTTCTTCTATGCACCGATTATCTATATGATTATTTTCTCCTTCAATGAAGGGAAGTCTCTGACCAGCTTTACCGGATTTTCTTTAAGATGGTATCAGCATATGCTGGAATCCAGAGATATGATGGAGGCGCTTTATACCACATTTAGCGTGGCGCTTCTTGCAACAGCGATTTCTACGGTAGCAGGTACGATAGCAGCCATAGGACTTAGCAAGTCTAAAAAGATTATCCGTGATGTGATGGAGCAGGTCAATAACCTGCCGATGATGAATCCGGAAATCGTAACCGCCATTGGATTTATGCTTCTTTTCATCACATTTAAGGTGGAAAAGGGCTATACGACCATGCTTTTGGCACATATCGCATTCTGTATTCCATATGTAATGCTCTCCGTTATGCCAAAGGTAAAATCACTGGATCCAAACCTTGCAGATGCGGCAATGGACCTGGGATGTACACCATTTCAGGCACTGACAAAAGTTATCGTGCCACAGATTACACCAGGGATTGTATCTGGTGCGCTGATTGCATTTACCATGTCTGTAGACGATTTCATTATTTCTTATTTCGTCACAGGACAGGGCGTGAAGAACTTAAGTATCATGGTTTACACCATGAGTAAGCGTGTCAATCCAAGTATCAATGCGATTTCTACACTGGTAGTTGCGATTATTACAGTGGCACTGCTGGCAATCAATATCTTGCCGGTGTTAGCTTCCAAACGTCAGGAAAAAGGCAAGAGTGCGAAGGTTGTATTTGCAATTCCTGCAGCAGCGGTAGCAGTGCTGGTAGTTGGACTTTTCGCTATCAAGGGCGGTATGAAGAATTCCTCCCTGCCATATGAAGGTCAGACCCTTCGTGTGTACAACTGCGGTGAATATACAGGGGAAAATCTGATTCCGATGTTTGAGGAAATGACCGGAGCCAAGGTCATTATGGATTTATTTGATTCTAATGAGCAAATGTACATTAAGATTGCAAATGGGGAATCCTATGACGTGGTAATTCCAAGTGATTATATGATTCAGAGACTCATTTCCGAGGGATTGGTTCAGCCGCTGAATAAAGAGAACTTAAACTGCTATGATCTGCTTGTAAATGATGTGCTGGATTTATCTTACGATCCGGGAAATGTGTACTCTGTACCATATTTCTGGGGAACGGTTGGTATCGTTTATGATACAACGAAGGTCAGCGAGGAAGAGCTTGCAGAAAAAGGATTTAATATTTTCTTAGATGAAAAATACAAGGGAGATATTTATCTTTACGATTCAGAAAGAGATTCTTTCATGATGGCGCTCAAGGCACTTGGATATTCCATGAATACTGAGAGTGAAGAAGAGTTAAATGCGGCTTATGAATGGCTGGTTCAGTGTGTAGAAACCATGGATCCGGAAATCGTAACGGATGAAATCATTGACAATATGGC
>CAZYUZ010000306.1:0-2204 GCA_964650775.1 uncultured Lachnoclostridium sp.
ATTCGCTGATTGATATTATCCAGCGCCAATGCATTATGGGAATCTTCTCTATCCGTTAAACGTCTTCGGATTTCTTCCTGATCTGCTCCATTTCCATCATCTTCTACAATGTATAAAAGGTCTTTCCCCTCTTTTTTCACTCTCACATGAATGTGTCCGCCTTCGATTTTCCCTTCCAGTCCATGGACAATGGCATTCTCCACCAACGGCTGCAGAATCAGTTTTAAAACCTTACAATTTCTCACTTCTTCCTCCACAAAAATCGTTGCATTAACCCGGTCTCCAAAGCGATATTGCTGTATGGTCAGATAGTCTTCCAAATGATTGATTTCCCTATCCACAGTGGTCATTTCTTTCCCCTGATTTAAGGCGTGCTTAAACAAATTAGAGAGCGCTTCTATCAGTTCTGCCAGTTCATACTGCTTCTGCCCTACAGCCATCCAGCGCATGGAATCCAGTGTATTGTATAAAAAATGGGGATTAATCTGTGACTGCAGATATTTTAACTGAGATTCCTTTTCCTTCAGTTGGCTTTTATATACACGCTCGATCAAGTCCTGGATATAATTCGCCATTTCTATAAAATTATTGTTTAATTCGCCAATTTCATCCTTGGACTGAGAATAGTTCCCTATCTCATAGTTACCTTCCTGAAAGCGACTTACGTCTTTTGATAAGGTAATAATCGGCTCAATGATTCTCTTTCTTTGCACACGATGGAAAAAAATACCGAAAGCGATAGATAAGAGCATACAAATTCCAATCATTGACACAATCACATTCTGACCAATCAATCCAGCCTGATCATCCATTTTTACCACATACCACTGAACCTTCGGCAAATAGTAAAAGCTTACGATGGTCTGATTTCTTTCATCAATAGAATATCCTTCTCTGCTTTTGGTCAATTTTGAAAAATACTCTTTCCCAGAAAGATTTTGCCCTAACAGATCTTTATTTCGCGAGGAAATGATGTCTCCGGCAGCATTGACAATGAACATTTCTCTTGTATTTTCATTGGCAATTCCTGAGTATACATCGCATACATAGTCCTCCAACACAGAGATTCTTTCATAGGCCAAAACCTCTTTATAATCATCGTGATTGTTAATAGCACGATAAATATTTACTTCATGAATCATTTTATTACGACTGATAAGATAATTCTCATCCCTTGCGGCAGCCATCCATAACATGCGCCCTTGATAGTCCCGGATTTCCTGTATATAATCCGTATTTTCATGAAGCATATATTTTCCAAACTGAAACAATATCTCTTCTTCTGTAAATACAGACAATCTTGCCACTTGTGTCTTTAATCCCACCAGATTTCCCAGATCATATTTGATGTCATTTTTCAGTGTCTCCGCATATTCTCCTTCATGAACAGGCATTTTCAAATACTCCTGTAACTCTTCATTTCCAATAACATCTAAAGAAATGGCGGTTAAATCTTGTATCATATATTCCAATGCATTTTCTGTCTGCTTTAATACCGCCAGATTAGTTTTGCAGTTCTCTTCAAGAATCTGCTGTGTAAAGCGATTGTTGATCCACAAAAAAAGCACCAACAGCGGCAGCATCAAAATGAGACAGAATGTTACTGTGAATTTTTTCCCTATGCTATAATTCCTATAATCAAAAATTTTCTTCATAAATTTCACACACTCCCCCAAGATTATTTTAGAAAGATAATCTCCCAAATGACAGATGACAATCTTCCTAAAAGTTCTAAAATATTACGAATCTGGGAAAATTATAGCATCCCAATTTTTTAGCATTGGAATTTTGAAATAAATGAACATAAAAAAAGCAGAATGTGTATTTATACACAACCTGCTTTTTCTTCGCGCTCCGTTCAAGGAGCTTCACTTTTTCGTTCTATTTGAAAATATCCTTTTTCATTAGAAAATAATAACTTATCACCCTTCTTAAATTCCACAGTTTCTCCATTGCTGATCATAATTCCGTCTCCTTCTGTGTTCAAAAAATGAGCGAAACATTCCTCTGAAACAGTTTCTAATAATTTGTTCATCATATGTTCTTCTGTTTTTTCCGGTTTCTTAATAAGAATGCTCTGGTTTGGTTCGGCTTCACTTCAATCCCTTCAACCCCTATGTTGGAACATAAAAGTTTCTCATCCAGCATTACCTCTCCGGCACCTTCCCATGTGGATTCCAAGGTCATTTTCTGCACTGCTTCTG
>CAZYUZ010000307.1:0-2171 GCA_964650775.1 uncultured Lachnoclostridium sp.
TGATGGCAATGTGGGGTCCCGGCTATTCCATCCCCTCTGCCGAGGGCAACGAGGCCATCGCCATGATGATGAAACTGGAGGGCATCGTGCTGGACACCTGCTACACAGGCAAGGCATTTGCCGGTCTGGTGCGCCGTGTCCGGGAGGGCTTTTATAAGCCGGAGGACAATGTCCTGTTTGTCCATACTGGTGGCGCCGGTGGACTTTTTGCTCAGGATTGGGAAGTGGAATAACATGACAAGGCAAAAAATAGCCGACTATCTAGCGGACACTTACAGCGCGGAGGGAGAGCGTATCTTCGCCAAATATCCCAGTTTTCTAGTGTTCCGGCACAGTAGGAACAGAAAGTGGTTTCCCGTGATCATCGACATCCCCAGAAAGAATCTGGGTCTAACTAGTGAGGGTGAAATCAGTGTAGTGAATCTCAAATGTGATACCAGACTGATCGGAACCTTCTGGGAAGAACCAAGTATCTTTCCCGGTTGACATATGAATAAGGCCCATTGGCTGAGCGTGGCACTGGATGGGACTGTAGAGGATGAGAAGATTCGATTTCTGGTGGATATGAGTCATGAATTGACGCAAAAATGAGGAAGTGGGTGACCACTTCCTCACTTTTTCGATTATTTATTTGTGTAGTGACGAATTTTCAAAGATTTCATTGCTACAACTCTTGTGGATCCTATCTTGTAGTTCTCTACAAAAACTCTGTCAGATGTCCATTTTGCAACAGCAGAAAGCATATTAACTTGATTTTTATGCTGTTGAATTAACCAGTTCAAGTGGTTGACTATCCTTTGCCTTGATGATGGATCACTTTCCATAAGACAAATCAATATTTGTCGACGCTGAACATCGGTTAGATTGCTTTGTGAATCGGTAGAATAACCATACTGTTTTAACCATGATTCGTGAGATAATGTATCGTAAAAATTACCTGATCTTTTGCTGGATACATACTTCTCATGGACCATTCTGCACAGAATAACACCAATATTCCGAAGGTTTTCAAACTGAGAGATTCGTATGTAATATTGATTACATGTTTTACAATGTCCTGCAGGAATCGTAATTGTTCGAAGCTCGCCATTTCTTTGCAATATGTTTATCCTAGCACGAATATCTTCGAAAGCGTGGTTGCTGTTAACGCAATGAGAATTATCCGTTATAACCACAAAATCCTCGAAATAGATATCTGTAACAGATATGCTGTTGATCTGCTGTGAAGAATACAGTATTTCTTTACGTTGCCCAGTTGCTGCATCTTTAATTATCTTGTAGATTTTTTGATTTGAGGTCCAATTTTTGAAACACTCAGAACCGATGTTTGAAACTGATTCTGGAATATGGATTTCGTCTAATGAGATACAATCCTGAAATGCAAGCTGGCCAATAGAAATAAGGTTTTGAGAAAAACGAATAGATCTCAGCTTAACGCAACGGGAAAAACTACGCTCATCAATCGAAGTAACGGAATCTTGGAGTGTAACTGTTTCCAGATTAGGAAGATTATAAAATACACGTTTTCCAATGCCTGTGATGCCGTTTTCTACCGTAATACTGATGACTCGATTTCGTAACCGATACCATGGCAAATCTTCTATTTGGTCATAATTAAATCCTGGACAGTCTCCCTTTCCATATATTCGCAGCCAACCTCTGTTATTTAATGTCCATTTGAGATTATTGCCCCAAAAGCCACAATAGCTACCTGCTGATACGATAAAAGCAGGCCGCTTTATTGAACACATTTCCTTTATATAGTCAGGAACATATCCATCGTACTCACAATACCATCTTCGGCCTTCTGCATCCCAGCTCCATCCCCAATATTTCAAACGCCACACGATTGTTGAATCAAAGGCATCTTCTGACTGAAGAAAAAGTAATTTGTGATCTCTTGAAATAGAATAATATGGCATATAGTTACACCTCTTTTCATTATAGCAATCAATACTTGAGTTAAGGTGCTACAGCAACCTTAATCACCCCATCCAACTTGTTTTCAAAGAGATGGTAGGCTTCCGCGATATCCTCTAATCTGTAGCGGTGGGTGATCAGGGGTGTGGTATCGATTTTGCCTGCTTCGATGAGGGCGAGAATCTCAGCGCAGTCACAGCCGTCTACACCGCCGGTTTTGAAGGTCAGGTTCTTGCCGTACATATCCGGCA
>CAZYUZ010000308.1:0-2170 GCA_964650775.1 uncultured Lachnoclostridium sp.
GGGGGGAATTGTCCCGTATTATGCTGGCAATGAAGTCAGTATTGGCAGAGCAGGATGAGATTCCGACCTTGATTTTTGATGAAATTGATACCGGAATTAGCGGACGGACTGCTCAGATGGTATCGGAAAAGATGGCTCAGATTGGTGCGAATCATCAGATTTTGTGTATTACTCACCTGTCGCAGATTGCAGCGATGGCAGATGCTCATTTCTTAATTGAGAAGAGTGTGGAGGATGGCAGAACTAAAACCGGAATCCGACAGCTTTCGGAAGAAGAAATTTACAAAGAACTGGCAAGAATGCTTGGCGGTGTGGAAATTACAGACAAGGTGCTTGAAAATGCACAGGAAATGAAAAAACAGGCACAGGAATTAAAAGCCAGAAACTGCCAGTAGAAAAATTAATAGATGTCACATACTAAGAGAGAGGCTTATAAGAGTCTCTCTCTTTTTGAGTGCATCCGCGGGTGCACGTTTGAAACGTACAAAATACATAGGGAAAGGGATGTGACAATGAAAAATTTTTTGTATAGAACCTTTAAAAGTGCATTGATCATATGGGCAATGTGGAGCTGCGTTCTGACTGGATATGAGCTGATTCGACTGAAAATTCCGGTGACAATCCATTTATATGAGGAAGATGCACAGGAGGTTCTGGCAGGAAATCAGTCAAAAATCGATCCACAAAAGCTTCACCTGGATTTTGCAGGTGATGTTGAGATTATGGAAAAATCCGATGGAGGTTATCGGGCGGTCTGTAACCTTTTTGGGGTGATTCCGCTCAAAACAGTGGAAGTTTCCGTTGTTTCAAAACAGGAACTGATGCCTGGAGGAATCCCAGTGGGAATCTATGTACAGACAGAGGGTGTGTTTGTTATTGGTACGGGGAAAATAGAGACAGAAAATGGGATGCTGGAGAGTCCTGCGAAGAATATCATCAAAACAGGAGATTATATCACCAGTGTGCAAGGGACTTCTATTTCCAGAAAGCAGGAATTGATCGATCTTCTTGCACAGTTTCAAGGAGAAGAATTGATTCTTGGAATTCGAAGAAATCAGGAGTATATGGAGATTGCACTTCGACCAGTGATGGAAACGGGAGGTGCGAAAATTGGCGTATGGGTTCGAGATGATACACAAGGGGTTGGAACACTGACTTATGTGACCGCGGATAGAAAATTTGGTGCATTGGGGCATGGCATCTCTGATACAGACAGTGAACTTCTTATGGAAGTATCTAATGGAAAATTGTATGATTGTGAAATTTTTCAAATTACCAAAGGAGAGAAAGGGATACCGGGAAAGCTTTCAGGAAAGATTGTTTATAGCAACAGTAAGTTGTATGGGGAAATTACAGGAAATTTAAGTGGAGGAATCTATGGAATTGCCAATGCACATTTGCTGGAAAATGTAGAATATGGCTTCATGCCAATTGCGTTGAAGCAGGAGGTCAAAGAAGGTGAAGCAATGATTCTAAGTGCGGTAGATGGCAGTTTAAGAGAATATCAGGTGGAGATCAAAAAACTTTACAGAAGAGAAGATGATATCAATAAAGGCATGGAGATCTTAGTTACGGATGAGAACCTGCTTTCTTTAACCGGCGGGATTGTTCAGGGAATGAGCGGAAGTCCGATTATTCAGGATGGCAAGCTTATTGGCGCAGTAACCCATGTTTTAGTAAATGACCCGACAAGAGGATACGGGATCTTTATTGAGAATATGCTGGAGCATTGAGCCATGCGGCAGAATATAAAAGCGGGCTCTGCGCAGGGTTACTTGCAGCAGAGCCTCTTTTTAACAAGTGACCAATTTGGCGAAAGCCAAATAGCGAGAAGTAGCGAAGTGGATTCGAGCTGACTTGGACGAGGTGGAATAATGGATGAACGAACACTGCAGGAACTATCCAAAGCACTGACACATCTTGTTTTTCGTAACGGTACGGTTGAAAATCTGCATTCTGAGGATGCATGTCTGGATGATGAGACAATGAAAAAGTTGAATATAGATGTCAACAATCGGATTTATACGGTACTTGATATCTGGTTTAATGGGACAGAGGAAGAAGTAGAACAGTTGGAATGGGTGCTGCATTACCTGCTTTTGTTCATTAAAGTGGTCACTTAAATGAAAAACTAAATTCCAGTTGTAGAACATCCCGGTAAATTTGCGGG
>CAZYUZ010000309.1:0-2166 GCA_964650775.1 uncultured Lachnoclostridium sp.
AATCGCATTTTTTTGCGAAAAAAGTGTTGCATTGTGCTATGTTTTTTGATAAATTCTTGTCGAAGGAGAGTGATATTATGAAGATTGCTTTTTTCGGTACAAAAGATTATGACAGGATCTGGTTTGGAGCCTTAACAGAAGACACTGGTGATGGTTCCTACGGAATCAACATCCATTTTATCGAAGCAAATATTAACGAAGATACTGCCATCCTTGCTAAAGACCATGATGCAGTCTGTGGCTTTGTAAACTCAGACTTTAGCCGTCCGGTATTGACAGTACTTCATTCTCTTGGAATCAAACTGATTCTGCTTCGCTGCGCAGGATACAACAATGTCAATCTGGAAGCAGCAAAAGAATTCGGTATGACAATTCTTCGTGTTCCTGGATATTCTCCGGAAGCAGTTGCGGAACACGCCATGGCGCTTGCATTGACGACTAATCGCCGTATTCACCGTGCATACGGTAAAGTTCGTAATAACGATTTCTCTTTAAGCGGTCTTTTAGGACGCAACTTCTACAACGGTGTTGCAGGCGTTGTAGGAACCGGTAAGATTGGTGCGGCATTCGCAAATATCTGCCGCGGTTTTGGCATGAGAGTTATTGCTTACGATAAATACGAAAATCCTGCTCTCAAAGATTTCGTAACTTATGTTTCCTTAGATGAACTGCTGGAAAAATCAGACCTGATTTCTCTGCATTGTCCACTCTTCCCGGAAACCTATCATATGATCAACAAAGAAAGCATCGCGAAAATGAAGGATACCGTGACTTTGGTCAATACTTCACGCGGCGGCTTAATTAATACAGAAGATTTGATCGATGCTCTCCGTGCAAAGAAATTTGCTGCGGTAGGACTGGACGTTTACGAAAATGAAGATGATCTCGTATTTGAAGATTACTCCTCCGACATCATCGCAAACGAAACCGTTCCAAGACTTCTTGCTTTCCCAAACGTAATGATTACCTCTCATCAGGCATTCTTTACAAGAGAAGCATTGCAGTCTATCGCAATTACAACACTGGAAAATGCCTATGCATTTGAGCATGGTCTCCCTCTGGAGAACATCGTCCAGTAATGATTTTGCCAGTATCTTTCCCTTAATATTGGAAGGAGCTTATTATCCTTCCCCCAAAAAAGCCCCCTGTTTTCCAGGGGGCCTTTCGTTTTTTAACCGTTCTTTATATTCTGCATACTATACAATAACACTAAAAAAGGGATTACCAGATTGCAGATTTCATTTATAACCGCATTGCTTGGCACCGGTTTTACATTCCTTATGACAGCTGCCGGCTCCTCTGTTGTATTTTTCTTTTCAAAAGAAATTCCGGATAGATTACAGCGCATTTTTTTAGGCTTTGCATCAGGTGTTATGATTGCAGCCTCTATCTGGTCTTTGCTGATTCCCTCCATTGAACAAGCTGAAAATTCGGGTATGACCGGGTGGTTACCTGCATCTGTTGGTTTTCTTGCAGGATCACTCTTTTTGTTGCTATTGGAAAGAATCATTCCACATTTTACCGGCAGCCGATTACTGAATAAAACGTTTCTGCTTTTCCTTGCAATTACGTTGCATAACATTCCCGAGGGTATGGCTGTCGGGCTTGCCTGGCCCCTTGCCCTTGGCATCGGAATTCAGAATTTTCCGGAGGGTGCAGCCGTTTCTCTCCCACTTCGAAAAAGCGGTCTTTCCCGGACAAAAGCTTTCCTTTTAGGAAGCGCCACCGGTGTTGTAGAACCTGTTTTCGGACTATTGGCTGTACTTGTGGCCAATCAGGCGCATGGTATGATGCCATGGCTGCTTTCTTTTGCTGCCGGAGCAATGATTTTTGTCGTTGTCGAAGAACTGATTCCGGAAGCGCATTTAGGAGAGCGCTCTACTGCAGGTACTTTGGGTGTCATCATCGGTTTTCTTCTTATGATGATTTTGGATGTATCCTTAGGATAAAAACAGGCGTGCTGCATACAAGCAACACGCCACACTCTTACCAATATCTTCTTACAGTCAATGGTGTTCTATATGTATAATTACTGATTTTTATTCCTGTTTCTCTAGTACTTGCATGAACAACTTTTCCGTTTCCGATATAAATTGCCACATGATCGCCGTAATAAATGATATCTCCCGCCTGTACAGCACTAATGGAAACACTCTTTCCTCCTAC
>CAZYUZ010000310.1:0-2136 GCA_964650775.1 uncultured Lachnoclostridium sp.
TTGTTCAGTGTACCTGCGCTGAAATCTATATCTTTTACCCTCTTGTCATTGTTATACCACGTTCCTCCATAATCTTCGCCCATATCGAGAGAATATACAACCTGAATGATATCACCATTTTCCAGCTTGCCTTCAGCAACGGTAAATGCTCCTGCGCCCTCGTTAATAAACCAGTCATTAAGCATCATCATCCATCCGTCATAACCGCCTGCAGAGCCAGCACTCAGTCCGTTAATTTGGGAGATATAATTACTTTCTGCGCCTGTCTGGGATATATTATTTCTATCGAGTACGTCAACGATAGCACTCATCATTGTGCTATTTTCGTCTATTTCCACCCATTCATCAACCAATACTCCTGTCCAAGGGGCAGTATCATCTGTATACTTTATATTTTCTACAATAACTCTTACCTGATTCACATGTTCTTCTGCAAATACTTTCAATTCTGTCTCTGGAATAATTCCAAACAGCATTGTAAATACCAGAAGAAAAGCTAAAAGTTTTTTTAATATTTTTCGCATTTTTATTCCTTTCTTTAATAAACCTGACCGCCTACATCAGCGCCAAGTCCGTTACATGTATAACACCACACGATAGTATCTCCGTCTTCTAAGTAATAGCTGGAACATCCATAATTTGGAAACCATCCATTTACCTTATACATCCATCCAGATTCACTACCGCAATCAAATTCGTATAAATGATTAATACCTTCGATGTAGTAACTATCATATAATGGTGTCCATGAATACTCCAACTGGATTCCGGTACTGTCGCAGACTCTGTCTAACACATCAAAGACTGTTTCACCTTCGGAAAATTCTACAGAAGTTGTTCCAAGAATTGTTCCAGAAGATGGTACGTATCCTTCTTTTCCAGCAGTGAGATTTTCCATATTGTCAAGAATCGTGTCACACACGATCTTGATGGTACAGGACATGGTCGCTGTATCAGATTCCGTATCATCTTCTTCATAGATGTCTTCTTCATAATCTTCTTCGTAGTCTTCTCCAACGTCATAATCTTCTGTTACGACATCATTTGCGACTTCTGTTTCTGTATCTGTCACAACTGCATTCGCTGCTTTCGTATCAGTCACTTTGGAATTTGCTTTCTTTGCTTCTTCCTCAGCTTTCTTCTTTGCTTCCTCTTTCAGCTTTAATGCTTCCTGCTGGGCTTTTAAGATCTCCGCTTCTCGTTCTGCCTGTACATTTTCAATTTCTGCTTCAGTAATACAGAATGTTTTGTCTATACCGCATTTTACAAGCTGTGCCATCTGCGCATCATTTAATGCGTTTGCCTTTAAAGCAATCGTTTCATAATCTGTAGTACCTTCTACAATCGTTACCACATTTCCAGAAGCAACTGTTGTGTCTTCCACGGCATTCTCGCTGCCTAATGAGACTTCTCCGGAATACACATAGATCATGCTGGAACCAGCCTGTGTTGAGATTGTGGCAACCGCCTGATTCATGATAATCTCTGTACTTCCAGAGATAACTGTTACATTTTCCATGCTTCTGGCATCAATCAGTGCTTCACCTTTTTGAACTTCAAGCTTGAGGTTTTTCTTCATCTCAGGCACTGAAAGCTCTGCATTTGCTCCCATGTAGATTGCCGAAGCATCTGCTTTTGCAATGGTCAGTCCTGCTGCGGTTTTCGTATAAAGACGATCCTCTGCTTTAATTGCAGTGCCTGTCCCTACTTCGTAGGCAACACCGCTTCTTTCAATCATGGCAATGCCAGTCTTTTCTGATACGATCAGGTCTGAAGCTGATTCCTGATTAAACCATCCCTTCACAGATCCAACTGCCATGACTCCACACACCGCCACCAGTATGATGGTAAGCACCATGCAGATATTCAATATTGTTTTCTTCTTCATTTGTTCTCCCTTCTTTTAGTATCTATTTCAAACCACATCTTTGAGTCTACATTTATACAACAAAAAAACCGTGACAGATATTTTTCAATATCCATCACGGCCATCTTTTCGTGAATATAAAACAACGAAGCATACGACTCCCTTGTTTCTTTGTATCTCAATCATCATAGGTCTTCTGACTCATGCAATGTGAAGTCTTCTAACTTCTCGTCCACCGTCCAGCCTTCTCAAAGTTTCCCTCAATGACC
>CAZYUZ010000311.1:0-2134 GCA_964650775.1 uncultured Lachnoclostridium sp.
CTCCGAAGAAGTAGATAAATTATTAAAAGGCGGCCTTCGTGATTGGGTTGAAGCTTGCTTTACTGTTGAATCAGACATTGATAAACTGGGCGACATAATGGTCGAAGCAATCGAAAAGAAACGTGAAGCACTTGGTATCTAATAAAAAAGTGCAAGGAAGGATGAATAAGCAATATGAAAATTGCAGTAACCGGTAAAGGCGGCGTAGGTAAAACAACTTTTGCTGCAACTTTGGCGAGACTTTACGCAGATGAGGGAAGAAGTGTTTTAGCAGCAGATGTAGATCCGGATGCAAATCTTGGTCTGGCTCTAGGGTTTGACGAGGATACGTTAGATTCCATCGTTCCAATCTCAAAAATGAGACAGCTTGTAGAAGAGAGAACCGGAGCAAACAATGAAAACAAGTTTTTTCGCATCAATCCAAAAGTAGATGATATTCCTGATAAATATGCAAAGACCTGTAACGGTGTAAAACTTCTTGTAATGGGAACAGTTGAGACAGGCGGTGGCGGATGTGTCTGTCCGGAACACGTCATGTTAAAACGTATCATTAACCATTTGGTACTCCGAAGCGATGATGTAGTTATTCTTGATATGGAAGCCGGTCTTGAACATTTGGGACGCGGTACAACTTCAGGAATGGACAGATTTATCGTAGTCATTGAACCAGGTGCAAGAAGTGTACAGACTTATAAAAATGTAAAACGTCTGGCAGAAGATCTGGGTGTTTCTCAGGTAAGTGTCGTAGCGAACAAAGTTCGAAGTGTAGAAGATGAAGAATACATTCGCAGCAAAATACCGGCAGAAGATTTGTTAGGGTTTATTCATTATAATGAAGAAGTGATTGACGCCGATCGTCAGGGAAAATCCCCTTACGATTTCAGTGAGATTGCAACGAATGAAATAAAGCAAATCAAAGAAAAAATAGATCGATCAATGATCTGAACGGAGGTATGACAGTGTTATTATTTGATATAGTTTTCAATGGTAATGATAAAATGTATGACAGAGCAGTCGCTGATCTGGAAGCAGCTATCGCGAAATACGGCGAAGACAAAGCTGTAGGTTTCCCAGAAACAGCATACAGTCTGCCATGTTATTACGCTGAAACAGGCGAAAAAATTAATACTCTTGGCGATATGAAAAACGCCCTGGGTTACATTAAGAGTCTTATGAGAAGAGAAAGAAGACTCGACGCAGGATTCAAATCAGGTGTTGCAACTCTTCTCGCTGGCGAGTTCATCGAAGTATTAAAATACATTGATGGTGCTCAGCCATATGAACTTCCATATGAAGGACATTTCTCCGATGCTAAAACACGTGAACTGGGTGTTCCATTGGTAACAGGTGACATCCCTGGTTTCGTAGTTGTAATCGGTAAAGCTCCAAGCACACAGGAAGCTGTTGATCTGGTTAAGAGCTACCAGTCACAGGGTATCTTCGTTGTACTTGTTGGTGAATGTATTAAACAGATCGCTGAAGCCGGATACAAAACAGGCTTTGGTGTTCGTGTAGTTCCACTTGGTGAAGAAATCAGTTCTGTAATCCACATTGTATCTCTTGCTCTTAGAGCAGGTATGATCTTTGGTAACGTAACACCTGGTGACAAAGTTGCTCTTCAGAAATATCAGTTCGAAAGAATCAATGCGTTTGTAAATGCATTTGGTCCTCTTGATGATATTACAGTAGCTTGTGGTGCATGTGCTATTTACTATGGTTTCCCAGTTGTTACTAACGATATGGAATATACACCAGCTGTACCAAAGAGCTTAATTAAGTTTGAAGATATTTCACAGTGGAATCCTATATCTCTGGAAGCTAAAAACATTAAACTTAAAATTACAAATATTGATATCCCTGTTGCATTCGCATCTGCATTCGAAGGTGAAATCATCCGCCGTGGCGATATGCAGGTTGAATTCGATGGTTCTCGTGTAGACTGTTTCGAATTAGTTCAGACAAAAGAACTTACAGAAGTAGAAGATCACAAGATCGAAGTTATCGGACCAGACATCGATGCATGGGAAGCAGGAGAAAAACACAGCATCGGTTATGTTGTTGAAGTTGCTGGTAAGAACATGCAGACAGATTTCGAATCTGTTATTGAACGTAAATTCCACAGCTACATCAACTG
>CAZYUZ010000312.1:0-2126 GCA_964650775.1 uncultured Lachnoclostridium sp.
GCTTCACCGCTAAGTTTTAACAATACTCTTTTCATGTATTTACCTCTCTTTGAAACCGCATACCAAGTGCGATTTTATAACTGTATGCATTATATCATAACCCGTATTTTTTTACAATAACTGCTTGAGTTCCTGATAGACTTTCCCAATTGGAAGACCTACCACATTATAGTAATCTCCTTCGATACCTTTTACATGGATTGCAAAATCCCCCTGAATACCGTAAGCGCCAGCTTTGTCCATCGGATCTTTTGTAGCAATATATGCATTGATTTCTTCAACACTCATCGGATATAAATGTACATCTGTCTTTTCCGCAAATGTAATGACCTTTGGCTTCTCACCGGTACGAATCAGCGTCACCCCGGTATATACCTGATGAACATTTCCTGCAATTTCCGATAACATCCGAAATGCATCTTCTTCATCCTTTGGTTTTCCCATGATTTCTTCGCCTTTTGCGACGATTGTATCAGAACCAATCACAATACATTCTTCTGTCTGTTTATCTGCAATTTCCTTTGCCTTCTGAAAAGATAATTCTTCCACGATTTCCCACGGCAAGTTCTTTGTCACACTTTCTTCTCCCTTTGCCGGGATAATATCAAACTCCAATCCGATTTTTCCAAGAAGTTCCTTTCTTCTCGGAGACGCGGATGCCAAAATCAGTTTCATACAATTCTCCTGTTTTCTACTTGTTAAAAGAGCCCGCATCATTTGCGGGCTCTCATTTTACTATTCTACTTCTTTATATTCGCCTTCGACAATCTCTGCTTCATCCACAATCGCATCTTCTGCATTCATTGCCGCTTCTGCTTCTTCCAGCTTACGGAAGTTTCGAATGGATTTTACAAATCTTCCTACCAGCATTGTGTTGGTCAGCCCATCATAAATCATACACACACCGATGATTCTCATCAGCATTTCAATCGTATCAAATGGGTTGTTCATGATCACAATACCAAGTACAATGGTAGACGCTGCAATCATTACCGGCAGCCACCACCTTTTGTCATTATACTGATGTAACTCAAATGCCTGTCTCACATTGGCAATCCCATGGTAAATTAAAAGGATTCCAAATACAATTGGGATAATGGAAATGATTCCCAAAGGATATAAAACGATAAATCCTCCTAAAATCACCAGAATCGTACCAAATACAAGTTCTATTTTTCCATACCAGAATGCTTTTCCCGATTTCAGATAACCAAACACCAATCCAAGCCCGGTAAAGAGCACAATTGCACCAACCGCTCTGCAAACAACGGTCAATGATGTATTCGGATAGACCACCAGAACGATTCCGAGGATGATGCAAAGTGCAGCAGAACCTAAAATATTTATTTTAATACTTTTGAGCAAATTTATCATTTAGCCTCCAATCTGAACATGTAATCCAGTTGTCTTTGCAACTGTTAACAATTCCTCCATCTTTTCTACTGTTGGCGGTTCAATATGGGACATCAGATAGTCTCTTCCAAGTCCTTCATATTTATCCGAACCAAGTCTGTGATACGGAAGCAGATGATGCTGTTTCACGCCTGGAAGGCTTCTTGCAAACTGCGAAATTTCTAAAATTTCTTCCGGTGTATCATTGAAAGTCGGTACCACTGGTGTACGGATGATCAGATTCGCACCGCTGGCTGCAATTTTCTTCGCATTGGAAAGAATTCTTGTATTTTCCACACCTGTAAAAAGCTTATGTTTCGCATTGTTCATATGCTTGATATCCATCATAAACGTATCCACAAACGGTAAGATCTTATCTTCGATCATTTCGAAAGATGCATATGCCGTTGTTTCAATTGCGGTTGTAATCCCATAGGCATGTGCAGCCTGTAACAGCGCTGAAGAGAATTCTGACTGCATGAGACACTCTCCGCCGGAAAGCGTCAATCCGCCATGACTTCTGCGGAAATGCGGAAGATCTTTCAAAACTTCATCCATCACTTCTTCTACTGTCACATCGCGTCCCATGATCTTCTCTTCTCCTGCAACGATCATTGTCTGAATCGCTCTGGACTGAGATTCCGGATTACAGCACCATTTGCATCTTAAAGGACAGCCCTTTAAGAATACAATGGTTCGAATGCCCGGACCGTCATGAACCGAATATTTCTGAA
>CAZYUZ010000313.1:0-2125 GCA_964650775.1 uncultured Lachnoclostridium sp.
TGTCTTAACCGCTTTCTTTGTAGTTCTCTTAGCTGCAGGTTTCTTTTCTGCAACTTCTTTTACTTCTTTTTCAGCTTTTGCTTTTGTAGCTTTTTTCGCTGCTGGTTTTTTTTCTACTTTAACGGTTTCTTCAACTTTTACGATTTCTTCTGTCTGTACTGGAGCTGTCTTTGTAGCTGCTGTTTTCTTTGCTGCCATAATTTAATTCTCCTTCGTCAATATTGACAATTTATTTATAGGAAAAATATACAATTTTTCCGAATGACTTTTGTACAATAACACGAAACCCTTGATTTTGCAAGGTTTTTTACACATTTTCCTAAAAAAATACAAATTATTTTTAAAAAAGTATAGCAAAAAGGTGCTTCCACATTCCGGAAACACCTTTTAGGGGGGACTACGTTAGGGGTACGTAGTGCATGGTCAAACGATCAATGTAGGTGAGGGAGGATCATTGTTCGTTTTAAACCATGTTTACAATCATTATCTTAGACCGTTTTTTTACAAAATATACACATTTTTAGCTATTTTCCATTTTCAATCATGTTGAATTTCTCTATGAATAAGTATAAAATATTCTTATAATGATGCATGCCAATTGTGGCAAAACCTTTATGCAGAAAGGAGCATTCTATGGTTGAATTAAAATTTGATTGCAAAGAAACAGAAGACTACTACTGGAAAATGAGAAAAACTCTGGGCGTTGGAAGACCTGCCAAATGGAATAATCCGGAAAAAGTAATTACTATGGCAGATGTTGAAAAGTATGTGAAAGATGCCAAAAACATCTTAAGCTGTTAATCTTACAAGTGATATGCATAAGTATAGAACGTAAAAAAGCAGGTGTGTACGACTTCACCTGCTTTTTTATAATCAGAAATTAACCACATTTTCCCCGGCGTTCCCTCTAAAAAAAAGAAACCTCAAATACCCATTTAGAGCATTTGAGGCTGCCCCTGCCAAGGAATCGATGCGACAGGATTCGAACCTGCGACCTCTGCGTCCCGAACGCAGCGCTCTACCAAACTGAGCCACGCATCGAAGTGACAATCTAATTATAACCATTTTTATTAGAATTTCAAGTAGTTTACCATAAGAAAAATAATAAAAAGTATAAAAACAGCCGCAGGATTTTCCTGCGGCGTAAATGTTTATAAAGACTATGCCTGCTCTAAGTACTTTTCAACAGAAGCAAGCTTTACACATAGCACGAATACTTCACAAGCCTTCTTCAATTCATCAGAAGTAGGAAGTGTTGGTGCGATACGAATACTTGTATCCTGTGGGTCGTTCATATATGGATAAGTAGAACCGGCAGGAGTCATAACAACACCGGCTTCCTTACATAATGCAACAACTCTCTTTGCACATCCCTCTAATGTATCGAATGCTACAAAGTATCCTCCAGTTGGCTTCATCCAGCTACCAATTTCAAGTCCACCAAGCTCAGCTTCTAAGGTATTAAGAACAGCCTCGAACTTTGGACGAAGAATAGCAGCATGCTTTTCCATATGAGCATGGACACCATCAGCATTCTTGAAAAATAATACATGACGCATTTCATTTAACTTATCATGACCGATTGTCTGAATTGTCATAGCTTTCTTGAACTCCGCAAGATTAGCAGGAGAAGAGATAAGAGCTGCAACACCGGCACCAGGGAAGGTTACCTTTGAAGTTGAGCAAAGCTCATAGTACATATCAGGATTTCCTGCTTTTTCACATTCTGTAACAATATTTAAAATTTCTGCCTTGTTTTCCGGATATAAATGATGAATAGCATAAGCATTATCCCAGAAAATTCTAAAGTCAGAAGCAGCCGGCGTTAATGCAGCAAATCTCTTAACAACTTCATCTGAATATACAACACCATTTGGGTTAGCATATTTTGGAACACACCAGATACCCTTTACAGAGGCATCATTATTAACATATTTTTCAACCATATCCATATCAGGACCATTTTCGTCCATAGGAATGGTAATCATTTCAATACCAAAGCTTTCAGTAATAGCAAAATGTCTGTCATAACCTGGAACCGGACACAAGAATTTAATACTTTCCTGCTTACACCACGGTGTATTTCCGCCGATACCATGAATCATAGCTCTTGAAATCAAGTCAT
>CAZYUZ010000314.1:0-2123 GCA_964650775.1 uncultured Lachnoclostridium sp.
CATGGTACACATTTACCGCAGGATTCTCTCTGAGTAAAACTCATGAAGAAACGGGCAACTTCAACCATACAGGTATCTTTGTCCATAACTACCATACCGCCGGAACCAACGATGGCATTGAATTTCTTCACTGAGTCAAAGTCAAGCGGCTCATCAAGGTGCTTTTCTGTCAGACATCCACCGGATGGTCCACCAATCTGAACAGCCTTAAATTCTGCACCGTCTTTTAATCCACCACCGATGTCAAAGATGATTTCTCTTAAGGTGCTTCCCATTGGAACTTCAATAAGACCTGTGTTTTCAATAACACCTGTTAATGAGAATGTCTTACATCCTGGGCTGCCTTCTGTACCAATAGAGCGGAACCAGTCAGCGCCTTCAAGGATGATCTTTGGTACGTTTGCGTATGTTTCAACGTTATTTAATACAGTTGGTTTTTCCCACAGACCTTTTTCTACTGTACGAGGTGGTTTTACTCGTGGCATACCACGATTACCTTCGATAGATGCTGTAAGAGCAGAACCTTCACCACATACGAATGCACCTGCACCACGGTTAATATGTAAGTGGAAATTGAAATCTGTGCCTAAAATGTTGTCACCCAAAAGCCCTTTTTCTTCCAGCTGCGCAATCGCATTTTTCAGTCTTGTAACTGAGTTTGGATATTCTGCACGTACATAAATATATCCATGGTCAGCTTTTACTGCATAACCAGCAATCATCATACCTTCAATGAGTTTGAATGGGTCACCTTCCATTACGGAACCATCCATGAATGCACCTGGGTCACCTTCATCACCGTTACATACTACGAAACGTTCTGTTTCTTTCTGGCGTGCTACCTGTTTCCATTTTTTACCGCATGGGAAACCGCCGCCTCCACGTCCACGTAAGCCCGATTTATCAACTTCATCAATGACTTCATCTCTGGTCATTTCAAACATTGCTTTTGTAAGTGCTGAGAATCCACCAGCTGCTAAATATTCTTCTAAGGATTCTGCATCTACTTTACCACAGTTTTCAAGAACGATTCTTGTCTGTTTTGCGATAAATGGGATTTCGTCCGGACTTGTATAATGTGTATCCCCTTTAGAATATAAAAGTCTCTGGATCACTGTGTCACCAAGAACAGTCTGTTCGAAAATTTCACGACAATCATCTGGCTGAACCTTTACGTACTGAACAACCTGATCACCTTTCTGAATACGAACCAAAGGTCCAAGTTCACAGAAACCCTGACATCCTGTTTTCTTTACGCCAATTTTGTCATGTTCATCTTTGTCATGTGGCGCAAATTCTAATTTAATTCCATCCAGTCCATCTGTCAGTTCCTGAAAGATTTCATGAATTTTATTGGAGCCTGTTGCGATACAACCTGTACCTGAACAGACTAAAATACGACAGTCATAAGAAGCAAGTTCTTCTTCTGCCGATTTTCTGATATCTAACAATTCTTCTTTCGATCTAATCATCAGCCCTTACCTCTCAATTCTTCAATTACTGCAAGTGCTTTTTCTGGTGTCATGGCAGGATGTACATCTTCATTGACCATCATTGTAGGTGCAAGTCCGCAGGCGCCCAGACAGGAAACAGTTTCAACAGTGAATAACATATCATCTGTTGTATGTTTTTTCTTGCTAAGTCCAAGTTCTTTCCAAAGTGCTTCCAGAACCGGTGTAGATTTACGTACATGACAAGCTGTACCATCGCAAACCTTAATAACATATTTTCCTTTTGCCTCGAAGGAAAAGTTTTCATAGAAAGTTGCAACACTGTATGCTTTTGTCTCAGTGATACCGATTTCCTTTGCTACATAGGTGAGGAGTTCTCCCGGCAAATAACGATATTCTGCCTGAATGTCCTGCATGATAGGAATTAAAGAACTGGCTTTTCGTCCATAATGCTCAATAATCTCGTCTGTTTTGTCGTAATAAGACTTATCCAGCATATTTGGTTCCCTCCTTATTATATTTATTTGTGCCATTTGCACATTTTTCTGTCTTAAATTATACTCTTTCCATGCAAAATTATCAATATAGTATTATCGATAATGACATACTTTTTCTAATTCGTAAATTTTCAAAGTAAATGCAACCCCCAAAAATATCATCTGTTGCACTTAC
>CAZYUZ010000315.1:0-2118 GCA_964650775.1 uncultured Lachnoclostridium sp.
ACCGCATTCTCCGGGAAGAACTCCTTGAATTCTCCGTAGAGCTGTGCTGCCAGGGTTTTATTATGCGCGATGATCAGGGTCGGCTTGTTCAGCTGCTCGATAACGTTTGCCATGGTAAAAGTTTTTCCAGAGCCTGTAACCCCTAGTAAAGTCTGGAATGATTGCCTTCTTTGAAGCCATCCACCAGTGCTTTTATCGCTTCCGGCTGGTCTCCGGTAGGTTTATATTCAGAGTGAAGAATGAATTTTCCCATGCTTTTCCTCCTGAAATTATATCTTCTATTTAAGATATTCGCTGCGCACTTCATCTCCCTGCACGCTAATTTCCAGCCATCCTTTTGCAGTTGGAAGTTTTACATAAATATCCTCAATTCCATAGGTATTTGGATGAACTTCATAGCGTTCGCCGCCATCTGACATTTCAAGACCTACTATGTGTTCTATGAAAAATGCCAGCACGCCGGATGCCCAGCCATGGCACAGGGAATGTCTAAATCCCACATAACAATATGCGCCGTAATCCCCATGAATATCTCTTTCGCCTTCTTTTGGAAGCTCGTCAATTCGACTGCTGCCTTCCAGCCAGCTCATATCAAAATCTTCCCAGAATGTGGTTGCACCACGGGAAAGCATGGCACCATAGTAAGTCTTGATCATGGAAAGCATCTGATCTCCACCAGCCATAGCATCTGCTTTTAAGATATAATATGCCATAAAGGTAGAAAGTCCTGCTGCGCCGCCTGCTTCTAAGAACTTCGCTTCCCCTTCTGCAGATTTTCCGGCAATCACCTGAATGGCTCTTGCCTGTTTTGATGTGCATTCATTTGCTAAATATGGAGATAATTTTTCCACGATACGATGAGCCACTTCATAATCCTGTTTTCCAAGATATTTCTTTGCTGCAAGAAGAATGATTGCTGCTGTTCCTGCTACCGCATCCTCTGTTCCCTTTGTTGGCCAGTCTAAAAAGTATGCATTCGCATTTTCTCCAAACTGCATATCTCCATCATCTGAAATACACTCATCAAAATGCTTCAAAATTCCTTCTGCATAGTCTTTGTTTTCTTCAAAATATTTATTATTTCCTGTAAATTTACAATAGTCGCATAAGTTGATGACCCACCATGCCGAATAGGACGGAATGGTGTTGATCCACTCATTCACATCTGTCTCATCTTTTAAGAATGTAAGCGAGTTTGTTACATAGCTGTTGTCACCAAAAAGATATAGGGAATTTATAATTTCCTGATGAAGATCCCCACACCATACAAGACGATCACGTTTGATTCCATCAAAAATGAAACCATTTTGTAAATTTAATTTCAATGTATAGGCAGCAGTATCCAGAATGCGATTCAGCTCTTCATCACTGGTTTTAATCACTGCTTCTTTTTCAAAATAAGGAAGGGTGTTTACTGCATGGATACTCTTTACCTGTACTGGTGTTTCTTCCAGAAGTTCGATTCTGGCAAAACGGAATCCACTCTGACCAAAAGTCAGGTCGGACATTAAAGGTACTTTCACTTCAAAATCTCTTGGTGAATGATCATTTCCTGCATTTTTATTGCCAAGATTTGAACATGCTTCTGCATAGGATTCTCCCAATGTAATCTTAAATTTGGAAAGATTGGTTGCCGCTCTTGTAATGATACGGATTCCTCCGCAAAGCTCTTTCCCAAAATCCAGCAGCACATAGGATCCTTTTCCTTCAAAGACTGCACAGTTTTCTTTCTTAAATGAAACGGCTGTATGTTTTCTTTCAAATAACAAGTCCGCCTTTTCTACCCCGTGCATTTCTCTAATCGCGATTGGCAGCATATTTTCTTTTGATACCATATAATTTTCAGCGCTCCAATATTCTGTCATGTTTGTTGCTCCTTTATTCTTTTTTATTCCATCAGTGCCATCTCTGCTTCTATAATTTTATGCATTTTGGTTTACCATACTAGAATTATATCAAACCTATCGCCGATTGTACAGAACAAGCATTCGAGCCGTTTGCCACGTAGTGTACTTTTTCACTTGCAATTATAAAACAAAGGAGCCGCTGCACCTGTAGAACCAGCAATAATTTTGCCATCTACGATAATTGCTGCTCCAACTCCTGTTCCTATTGGAA
>CAZYUZ010000316.1:0-2099 GCA_964650775.1 uncultured Lachnoclostridium sp.
GATTTTGCTGACAAAATAATAATTGGAATACTACTTTCCTGACGAATCTTTAAAGTTGCACGCAGTCCGTCAAGCTTTGGCATCATGACATCGATGACAAGCAGATGTACTTCATTATTTTTCAAAACCTCCAATGCCTGAATCCCATCATAGGCTTTCAGGACATGATAACCTTCCTGAGTCAAATAAATATCTATCGCTTCCACGATTTCGCGATCGTCATCACATACAAGAATCGTTTCCATAGGTGTACCCCCTCCAAATTATAGTCTATATCTTATTTTATACGAAATGTTTATTAAAATCCGCGTGTGATTTTATAAAGATTTTCTTAAGGTATCACACTTTAATTTTCACATAATATTCCTCAAATAGCAAATACTAAATCAAAGTATTTTATTCGGAGGAAATTATGATCAAAGGAAAGCAAAGCATCGAATTTGAACAACCGCCACGCATTGTAAATTATGCTTCCATTGTAGGTAAAAAGGAGGGCGAAGGACCTCTTGGGAAATATTTTGACATTATAGAAGAGGACCCCATGGTCGGGAAAGACAATTGGGAAGAAGCAGAAAGTGAACTGCAAAAATGTGCTGCACAGACTGCTCTTGAAAAGGCTGGATTAAGACCGGAAGATATGCGCTATCTCTTCTCTGGAGATTTACTGGGGCAGATCATTGCCTCTTCCTTCGGAATGTTAGAGCTTCAAATTCCCATGTTTGGACTTTATGGCGCCTGTTCTACTGCGGGAGAATCACTTTCTTTGGCAGCCATGACTGTTGCTGCCGGTTATGCAGAGCATTGTCTGGCAGTCACTTCTTCCCATTTCGCAAGTGCCGAAAAACAGTTTCGCTATCCACTGGAATATGCCAGCCAGCGTCCTTTATCCACAACATGGACCGTCACAGGCAGCGGAGCATTTATTGTCGGCAAAAAAGGAAAGGTGAAAATTACAGGTATTACTACCGGAAAAATGATGGATTATGGTGTCAAAGATTCCATGAATATGGGGGCTGCCATGGCACCGGCTGCGGCTGATACGATTTATCAGCATTTTCAGGATTTCGAACGTACTCCGAAAGATTATGATTTAATTGTCACAGGTGATCTTGGAGTTGTCGGACGGGAACTGGTCCTGGATCTGTTAAAGCAGAAAGGATATAATCTGACAGAACAGTATTTTGACTGTGGAATCGCTATTTTTGATGACAGTACGCAGGATACACATTCCGGGGGATCCGGCTGTGGATGCAGCGCAGTCACTTTAGCAGGCTATCTGCTTCCAAAACTGGAACGAGGAGAACTAAAACGCATTCTGTTTTTGCCAACAGGCGCACTTCTTTCCACTGTCAGCTTCAACGAAGGACAAAGCATCCCCGGCATCTGCCACGGAGTCGTGTTGGAGCATTGACCTGCGCAGAACAAATGATCTGCGAAAGCCAAACGACTAAGCCAACAAAGTAAAACAGGGTACAATTTCTGCTAGAACAAGCCGAGGTCAAGCGAAGCCTCGAGGCGGTTCTAGCAGGAACTGTACCCCTAATCGTACTATTTGCTTAGTAGTTTTCTTTGCGCACTTCAAAGTAGCTCTGTGGATGTGCACATACCGGACATACCTCTGGAGCTTTTGCGCCTACTGCCATATGACCGCAGTTGCGGCATTCCCAAACTGTCACACCAGCTTTTTCGAAAACTTCCATTTTTTCAACGTTTGCTAAAAGTTTACGATATCTTTCTTCATGGGATTTCTCGATTGCTGCTACGCCACGGAATTTTGCTGCTAATTCAGCAAATCCTTCTTCATCAGCTTCTTTTGCCATTCTGTCATACATATCTGTCCATTCGAAGTATTCACCTTCTGCAGCATGTAATAAATTTTCAGCTGTTGTGCCAAGTTCACCCAATTCTTTGAACCACATTTTTGCGTGTTCTTTTTCGTTATCAGCTGTTTTTAAGAAAATTTCAGAAATCTGTTCGTAACCGTTTTTCTTAGCTACAGATGCGAAATAAGTATATTTATTTCTTGCCTGAGATTCACCTGCAAATGCTTCCCATAAATTTTTTTCTGTTTTTGTACCTGCGTATTTGTTTGCCATAAT
>CAZYUZ010000317.1:0-2084 GCA_964650775.1 uncultured Lachnoclostridium sp.
AATCCCCAGTTCTTTTCCGGCTTTTACCAGCGCTTCTGCAGCCAGATAGGTATGGGCAATGCCTGCTGGACAGGCTGTAACCGCTAAAACAATTTTGGCATCACTACGCTCCGTCTTTTTTTTCGAAAGTTTACATTCGCCCAATTGCTCATACAATATTTCTGCAGTTTCTGCGGTTTTTAATGCATGCAAAAACTCTTTATCTGAAATTCTTGTCATCAGTTCCGCAAGCAATTCCAAATGCGTATCGCCTTTTTGTGCATCAGGAATAGCGAGTAAAAAGATTAAAGAAACCTGATTACCCTCATCTATGCTTTTCCAATTTTCAATCGACTCCTTTACTCTCGCAATTGCAAAGCAAGCCTCTTTTACAGCATCACTTTTTCCGTGAGGAATCGCAATCCCGTCAGAAATACCTGTTTCTGACAGTAATTCTCGCTCCAACACAGCTTTTAAAAATTCTTCTTTTGAATTAATTTTGTTCTCTGAATATAGCTT
Source organism: uncultured Lachnoclostridium sp. (assembly GCA_964650775.1). Taxonomy (GTDB): domain Bacteria; phylum Bacillota; class Clostridia; order Lachnospirales; family Lachnospiraceae; genus HGM12587. The sequence goes on from CAZYUZ010000317.1 coordinate 499, forward strand.
TTCCACCAAAAAGTCAAGAACTTCCTTTTTGGTCGTAAAATTGCAGTCTACTGCAATCAGTTTTTCGCTCGTCAGCTTCTTTAGATTCATCCTCTCAATCCTTCCCCGGGTCCCCTCAAGCTAGGGTGGATTTTGAATGTCTATCCGTTCTTGGTTAACCATGTGTTCATTATAGCATCTTTTTTCCTTGAAGTGGAATTCTTTATATAAATAAACAAAAAAAAGCAGAATGTGTATTTATACACAACATTCTGCTTTTTATATTACTATTTTTTATTCATAGCCCTTCCAGAAAGCTTCACTCAGCAGTCTGACCAAAACCATCAGCCCTGTACGGTCCGTAACATTATACCCCTGCACAAATCTTTCTTCTCCCCAGAAATACAAACTGTAGTCCGAATTTTTCACAAGCGTATTTTCGCACAAATGCGAAATACTGATTACTTTCATGCCCATTTCTCTGGCTCTTTTTGCCAGTTTGACAAGTCTTTCATGTTCTCCTCTTGCACTAATGATTACCAGTACATCTTCTTTTTTCCCGTGTGCTACCGCATATTCCATATCATGAATATGCTGATAATACTGTACCTGATAATCAATGCAACGTAAGTTCTTTCCCAACAATTCACAAAAATAAGTGGAATCTCCAACTCCGGCAAAAATGCAGCATCTTGCCCGTCGCATAACAGAGGCAACCAACTCTATCTGCTTTTCATCGATAATATCCAAAGTTTTGACAATGTTACTTGGAAGCATTTCCATCAACTGTCTGCTCAAGGTCTTACTTTGAGGACGTTGCTCATTCTGTACCGCAAATTTTAATTCTGCAAAGCCGCTGTAACCAAGCTTCTTTGAAAATCTCATCACAGCATTTGGTGCAATATACAGGTCATTCGCCATTTTCTGAATGGAAAGATGTTTAATATCTGCTCTGTGCTCCTGTAAATAAGCAACAATGTCATCCTCTGTATCATTCATCTGCATTTCTATTTTTCTAACTCTGTCTTCAAATGTCATAGATTCCATTGGGTTTCTCCTTTGTTTTTACATTGGATAATGTATTTATTATAAATGAAAAACCCAAGAAATTCAAAGCATTCATGCAATAATTCAAAACAAAAACCGCTCACTCCATCAACATGAAGTGAACGGCTCGTCAATTTACATTACTACATTTCTACCTGTCTATTGTTTCATTTAGAAAAACGGATTTTCTGTTTTATAGCGCATCTCTGCCGGCTGGTTATATCCGATTTCCTCTGCCGGAACACCAATATATTTGAATACTTCATACAACGCCTTTCCATAGTGACCGAATGCCACCGCGCCATGATGAGGATAATTTCCCTCAATGAGTACGTGGCGATAGAAGCGTTTCATTTCCGGAATTGCAAAAATACCAATTGCTCCAAAAGAACGTGTTGCTACAGGAAGTACCTCTCCCTGTGCCACATAAGCACGAAGTTTGTTATCTGCAGTACTCTGCAGGCGGAAGAATGTGATGTCACCCGGTGCAATATCTCCTTCTAGAGTTCCCTGTGTTACTTCTTCCGGAAGACTTCTTGCCATGATCAGCTGATATTTCA
>CAZYUZ010000318.1:0-2069 GCA_964650775.1 uncultured Lachnoclostridium sp.
TACCACCCTTCTGATATGGGCAAAGAAGGTCAACGACTTTGATACCGGTTTCTAATACTTCTGTAGAAGTAGACTGTTCTTCAAATGATGGAGCCTTTCTGTGAATTGGTAACTGTTCTTCACATTCTGGCGCCGGTTTATTATCAATTGGGTCACCCAATACATTGAAAATACGTCCCAATGTATGTTCACCAACCGGTACTGTGATCGGAGCTCCTGTTGCAACAGCTTCCATTCCTCGTACCAATCCGTCGGTAGGTCCCATGGCAATACATCTTACAGTATCATCACCAAGATGCTGGGATACTTCTACAACGAGCTTCTTTCCATCTTTTGTAGCGATTTCAATCGCTTCGTTGATTTCCGGCAAATTTCCGGAGAATTTAATATCCAGTACCGCACTGATGATCTGAGTGATTTTTCCAATATTTCTTTCTGCCATTTTTCACTCCTTTTGAATTATGATGCCGTTAGCTGATAGCCTGTGCTCCGGCAATAATTTCTGTCAGTTCCTGTGTAATCGAGCCCTGACGTGCTCTGTTATAATCTAATGATAATTTCTGAATCATTTCTTCAGCATTGCTTGTAGCTGAATCCATTGCCTGCATTCTGGCACCGTTTTCACTGGCTACCGCCTCCATCATAGCACCATAGATCAAACTGGTGACATATTTCGGAATGATCATCGCCAGTGCCTCTTCCTCATTTGGCGCATAGTTCATAGGAACATTGCTTTCCTCTACTTCTGTAGGATCAATTTCTACAGGAAGCAGTTTTAACATGGTAGGCACATGTGTCACGGTGTTCTTAAATACGGTGTAGGCAAGATAAATCTCACCAATTTCACCCTTTTCAAATCTATCCAACAGCGTCTGACTAAGTGCTTTCGCATCAGAATATAATGGTCCGTTCATAACTTCTGACTGATCATCCGCAATGGTGTATCCTTTAGCGTCAAGTGCGTCGCGTCCCTTTTTACCAAGTGTGTAGATTTCAAGCTCTTCTTTCTTAAAACCTTCTTCACCAGTGATCAGTTTCACTACGTTGTTATTGTATCCTCCCGCAAGTCCGCGATTGGAAGTAATAACAATAACTGCCTTTTTTGAAGATTCACCAGACTTTAAATATGGATGATCAATGTTGTCTGATTTAGAAAGCATTGTGGCAATGGTGTCATACATGCAATCAAAATACGGCTTTGTCGTTTCAGCTTTACCTTTGGCTCTCTGCAGTTTTACGGTAGAAACAAGTTTCATCGCTTTGGTAATCTGCTGAGTGCTTGCAATACTTCCTTTACGCCGTTTGATGTCTCTCATTGACGCCATAAATATTCACTCCTTTTGCCTGACAATTAGAACTGTGCTTTGAATTCTCCAATGGCTTTTACAAGTCTTGCTTCTACTTCTTCAGACATCTGTTTTGTTTCACGGATGCTTTCCGGAACATCTGCATATTTTGTCTGAACAAATTCTAAAAAGCCTTTTTCAAATTCCTGAATTCTCTTTACAGGTACATCCAGCAGATATTTTCTTGTTACTGCATAGATGATCATAATCTGTTCTTCTACAGGCATTGGCTGATACTGTGGCTGTTTTAATACTTCCTTGATTCTTTCACCCTGATCCAGCTTTTCCTTTGTATCTGCATCAAGTTCGGAACCGAACTGAGCGAACGATGCCAGTTCACGATACTGCGCAAGTTCTACTCGAATCGGAGCAGCAATTTTCTTCATCGCTTTGATCTGAGCAGCACCACCAACTCGTGATACGGAAAGACCTGCATTTACCGCCGGACGGAAACCTGCATTAAAGGCCTCTGTTTCAAGGTAAATCTGACCGTCTGTAATGGAAATTACGTTTGTCGGAATATATGCTGATACGTCACCCGCCTGAGTCTCGATGATTGGAAGTGCTGTTAAAGAACCTCCGCCGTACTCTTCACTCATACGAGCAGCACGCTCTAACAATCTTGAGTGTAAGTAGAATACGTCACCTGGGTAAGCCTCACGTCCTGGTGGACGTCTCAGAAGTAAGGAAAGTGTACGGTAAGCAGTTGCATGCTTACTTAAG
>CAZYUZ010000319.1:0-2041 GCA_964650775.1 uncultured Lachnoclostridium sp.
TGTATTCCTGAATCTTAGCGTAGATTGTTTCTAATGTTTCATTTCCGCTGATTACCTGCTGATGTAATGGAGAACATGCTTCCTGGAATGGAGCTGTATCTGGGTAAATGAATTCTACACCCTGTTCATTGAGAGCACGGTTCTTAGCGTTTTCTACCGCTTTTGTCCATTCTTCTCTCTGAACTGTGTTAACAATCTGGAAACCTTCTTCGAAGATTGCTCTTTCTTCATCAGATAAACCTTCCATAAATGCCCAGTTTCCTAAAAGGATATCTGGTACCATCTGGTGCATATCGTATGAGTAGTATTTACATACGTCACCGTGACCGTTATCTGTCAGAGCCATTTCGTTGTTTTCAGCACCATCGATGATGTTAGACTGTAATGCTGTGTAAACTTCACCAAATCCCATTGGTGTTGCAGAACCGCCTAAGAGTTCCATCATAGCAATGTTTGTTGGAGACTGCTGTACACGGATTTTGAGACCTTTTAAGTCTGCTGGAGAGTTGATTGGTTTATCAACTGTATAGAAGTTACGTGTACCAGCATCGAGCCATGTTACTGCAACAAAACCTGCATCTTCTGTAGCTAAGAAGATAGGGTCTGTAAGGCTTGTGTCTTCCATCGCTGCATGATATGCTTCTGCGCTGGAGAATAAATATGGTAAGTTGAAAATACCATAGTTAGAACTGAATGTTTCAAGGATCGCGTTAGATGCGATAACGAAGTCGATCGCGCCTGTCTGTGTTAACTGAACCATTTCAGTCTGGGATCCAAGTAATTCACTTGGATAAACTTCTACCACGTATTTGTCGCCCAGTTTTTCATTGATAAATTCCTGGAACGCTACTAACCCTAAGTGGCTTGGGTGGTTAGTAGACTGGTTGTGTCCGATACGGATGATTCTCTTGCCATCAGTAGCACTTCCGCAGCCTGTAAGACAGCTCATTGCAAGGATTGCTACAACAAGTAAAATCGCCCATGTTCTTCTTCCCTTCATGGAAAAAATCCCCCTTCTTAATTTAATCATAAGCATATCTTAACTAATTCTTAACCGTCTAACAAGTGAAAGATTTTCATTTTTTTCTTAATATCGTCCTGCTTTTTTCGTGTTTTTTGACTATTCTGCCCATTTTTCTTGCTATTTTTTGTTGATATTAAACAAATTTTGTTGATAATATTTATGATAATGTTAAAATATTCATGCTTAAGCTTTTTCGAGCAGCAAAAAAACAGCCGGTATTTCTACCGACTGTTTCCATTTTAAGCTAATATTATACGAGTTCAAGAAGAACTTCCATAGCTGCATCACCTTTACGAAGACCGATTTTAACGATTCTTGTGTAACCACCGTTACGTCCTTCATATTTTGGTGCGATTTCATCGAATAATTTAGCAACCATGTCGATTTCTTTCTTATCGCGTTTTTTGTCAGCTGCTGCTGTTACAGGCATAAGAACCTTTAACATCTGACGTCTTGCATGAAGTCTTGAAGGCATATCTTTTTTGATTGTCTTTTCTACTTCATCATATACAGTAACTTTTTTACCATCAACAACTTCTTTTACTCTCTTGCCGTTAGCATCTTTACGAGCAACTTTTGCTGTTACTGTTACTGTTTCATAGTTATCTTTTTCTTTGATAGCAAGTGCGATTAAACCTTCAGCAATTTTACGAACTTCTTTCGCTTTTGCTTCTGTTGTTACGATTTTGCCGTTGTTTAATAAAGCTGTTACCTGATTTCTAAGTAAAGCCTTTCTCTGGCTTGCTGTTCTGCTAAGTTTTCTGTATTTTGCCATTTTAATATCCTCCTTGTTGCACCCGCAATACGCGCTTCATCGGTCTTACCGTAAAGGGGTTTGGCTTGCAAACTATTCTTCGCTTGGATTTAATTCCAAACCGAGTTCTTTTAATTTCGCAAGTACTTCTTCTAAAGACTTACGTCCGAGGTTACGGACTTTCATCATGTCTTCAGGAGTTCTGTTACATAATTCTTCAACAGTGTTGATACCTGCACGTTTTAAACAGTTATAAGAACGAA
>CAZYUZ010000320.1:0-2036 GCA_964650775.1 uncultured Lachnoclostridium sp.
GGTTTCGGAAGCGTTGGCGGTGCGATCATCGGCGGCCTGATCATGGGTCTTGTAGACTCCTTCTCCGGTGTTTATTTCAACCCTGCATTCAAATACCTTTGTGTATGTGTCGTATTCATGCTGATCTTACAGTTCAAACCTAAGGGATTATTTGGAGGTAAATAAGATGAAACAAATTTTTGGTGATTTGAATAAAAAACAGCTTATTGCTCTCGTAGTGATCCTTGCGGTAGCACTTGTGCTTCCGATGGCTACAAGCAGTATGTTCGTTCACAATCTTTTAATTTTAATTTTAATCTGGTCTATCCTTGGTATGGGGTGGAACGTAATTGGTGGCTTTACAGGCCAGGTATCTAACGGTCACTGTATGTACTATGGTTTTGGTGCTTATTCTGTAGGTCTGACACTTCAGTATTTTGGATGGCCTCCAGTGATCACAATTTTCCTTGGAATGGTATTTTCAGCAGCCGTTGCATGGGTAATCGGTAAACCGGTACTTCGTTTAAAAGGACATGCATTCGCGATCTGTACAATGGCATTGGCAGAATGTATGCGTTATGTGTGTGTTAACCTGAAATTTACAAACGGTGCAAAGGGTGTGTCCTTATTTAAGAAAGGTTTAAACCCGGTACTTTTCCTTCAGTTTAAAGATGCAAGAGTTTATTACTACCTTTACTTAGTGATCATGCTTCTTGTACTTTGCCTGATCAAATACTTAAGCAAGAGCAAATTCTTCTATTATTTACGTACCATTAAAGGAAATGAAGAGGCTGCAGCAAGTGTTGGTATCGACGTTTCAAAATATAAAGTATACGCATATATGTTAAGTGCTGCCATCGTAAGCTTAGGCGGAAGCCTTTATGCACAGTACATTCTGTACTTTGACCCGGCCAGCATGATGACACTGAACGTATCTATGATGATCGTACTCGTAGCAGTTATGGGCGGTATCGGAACAGTTACAGGACCAATTGTTGGTGCGATCGTTATCCAGTGTCTGTCTGAATATACTCGTTCCTTCTTAGGACAGTATGGTGGTCTGGACATGGTATTATATGGTGTTCTTGTAATCGTCATCGTTCTCTTCCTTCCGGGAGGTCTCTTAAATCTTCCTAAGAAGATTAAAGATGCAAAGGAACGTAAAGCACAGAAAGGAGCACATGCGTAATGGGAAATATTCTTGAAATCAAAGAAGCAACCAAAATCTTCGGTGGTCTGGTTGCAAATGAAGACATTACATTCGAAGTTGGCGAAGGCGAGATCGTTGGTGTCGTAGGACCAAACGGTGCCGGAAAAACAACTCTGTTTAACTCCATCAGTGGTGCTCATACATTAACAAGAGGTTCCATTACATTTGATGGAAAAGATATTACAAAAATGAAAGCACATGACATTTGTAAGCTTGGGATTGGACGTACCTTCCAGATTCCTCAGTCTTTAAATGACATGTTCGTTTGGGAAAACGTACTGGTAGGTGCGCTTTGCCGTACAAATAAAATAGACAAAGCAATGGAAATCGTTGATGAAACATTAGAATTCTGTGGCTTAACAGATAAAAAAGACATGATCGCAGGAAAGTTAAATGTTGCTCAGAAAAAACGTCTTGAGATCGCCCGTGCGTTAGCAACACAGCCAAAGCTCATCCTTTTAGACGAAACAATGGCTGGTTTAACTGCAACAGAAAGAAAGGAAGCTGTTGAACTGATCAAGAAGATCAATGCAAAAGGAATCGCGATTCTGACAATCGAACATAACATGGACGTTGTTATGAGCGTATCTAACAGAGTAGTTGTTCTTGTATCAGGAAAATTCCTGATGTGTGGTAAACCGGACGAAGTTACATCTAATCCGGAAGTTATCAGTGCATATCTTGGAGGAGGTGCAAAAGCAGATGAGTAAATTAATTGAAGTAAAAAATCTCCGTGCAGGCTATGGATATGTAGAAGTCGTTCATAACGTATCTTTCGATGTAGAAGAAGGCCAGATCATTGCAATCTTAGGTTCCAATGGCGCTGGTAAAACAAGTACACTTCGTG
>CAZYUZ010000321.1:0-2024 GCA_964650775.1 uncultured Lachnoclostridium sp.
AGGCAGCGGCTTATTATGGAACGGAAAAATTTGTCATGATCAGTACGGATAAGGCGGTGAATCCGACCAATATTATGGGGGCCAGTAAACGTATCTGTGAAATGATTATTCAGACCTTCAACCGTCACTATGATACCGAATTTGTGGCGGTGCGTTTCGGAAACGTGTTGGGAAGTAACGGCAGTGTGATTCCGTTATTCAAGAAGCAAATTGCCCAGGGTGGTCCGGTAACGGTAACTCATCCGGATATCATTCGTTATTTTATGACTATTCCGGAAGCGGTATCTTTGGTACTTCAGGCAGGAGCGTATGCCAAAGGTGGGGAAATTTTTGTTTTGGATATGGGAGAGCCGGTAAAAATTCTGGATTTAGCTAAAAATCTGATTCGTTTGTCCGGTTATAAAGTAGATGAAGATATTCAGATTGAATTTACAGGGCTTCGTCCGGGAGAAAAATTATACGAAGAACTTTTGATGGATGAAGAAGGGCTTCAGTCTACTGCAAATAAGATGATCCACATTGGGAAACCAATTGAAATTGATGAAATGACATTCTTCAGACAGTTGAAGAATTTAAAAGAAGAATCCAAGAATGAAAGCGCTGATATCCGCTATTTGATAAAAGAAATTGTTCCCACATATCAGATTAAGGATGACGCAAAATAACGGGAGGCAGTTATGGAAAAGAAGAGAATCTATCTTTCTTCCCCTACCATGCATGGAGAAGAGCAGAAATTTGTACAGGAAGCATTTGATACTAACTGGGTGGCACCTCTGGGTCCCAATGTAAATGAGTTGGAAAAAGAAGTGGCAAACTATGCAGGAAGCAAAGCGGCGGCAGCTTTGAGTGCCGGGACAGCAGCTATTCATCTGGCATTGAAACTGGCGGATGTGAAAGAGGGAGATATTGTCTTTGTTTCTGATCTTACTTTTTCCGCTACCTGTAATCCTATTTGTTATGAAAAGGCAATACCGGTATTTATTGATAGTGAACCGGATACATGGAATATGGACCCGGAAGCTTTGAAGAAGGCTTTTGAAAAATATCCGAATCCGAAAGCGGTAGTGTGTGTACATCTCTATGGAACACCTGCAAAAATAGACGAATTAATGGCTATCTGTGAAGAACATAATGTGCCATTTATTGAAGATGCAGCAGAATCCATGAGCGCTACATACAAAGGAAAACAGACCGGAACTTTTGGAAAATTTGGTATTTATTCCTTTAATGGAAATAAAATCATAACTACTTCCGGCGGCGGTATGTTGGTTTCTGAAGATGAGGAAGCAATTGCAAGAGCAAGATTCTTATCCACTCAGGCAAGAGATGCGGCAAGACATTATCAACATTCCAATATTGGCTATAATTATCGTATGTCTAACATTGTGGCAGGCATTGGCCGTGGTCAGATGCTGCATTTGGAAGAACATAAAGCATTAAAAAAGAAAATTTACGAGCAGTACAAAGCGGCTTTTGCAGATATCGAAGAGATCACCATGAATCCAATGAATCCAGACGGAGATTCTAATTGCTGGTTATCCTGTATGACGATTGCGGAAGGATGTAAGGTTACACCAAATGAAATTATGGATGCTTTGGAGGCAGAAAATATGGAATCCAGACCAATCTGGAAACCAATGCATTTACAGCCGGTGTTTGAAAATTGTGATTTTATTTCTGCTGTGGATGGAGAAATCAGTGTTGGCGAAGATATCTTCAATCGTGGATTGTGTCTGCCAAGTGACATTAAGAACACAGACGAAGATATGGAGCATATCATAAGTATTGTGCGTGGTTGTTTCCTGCGATGAGTGCGGTGGATTGCATAAACAATCCACCTCAGTTTATGGGAGAAAAATAAATGTACAAAAAATGTATAAAACGATTATTAGATATAATTCTATCTGGTTTAGCACTAATAATACTATCTCCAATACTATTAATAGTGGCGATTTTGGTTAGAACTAAGTTAGGAAGTCCGGTGATTTTTCATCAGGAGAGACCGGGGAAAGATGAAAAGATAT
>CAZYUZ010000322.1:0-2017 GCA_964650775.1 uncultured Lachnoclostridium sp.
GAAAGGCTGCTCTGATGATGAGTTTCCTTGGGACAGAGTGGGCGATGACCCATTGGATACGAAATATGTTTATGTGGCACACAGCGAACTGAATGCTATTTTGAATTATAGTGGCGGCAGTCTTGCGGGTGCAAAGCTGTATGTTTCTTTATTCCCTTGCAATGAATGCGCGAAAGCAATTATTCAGTGCGGAATCAAAGAAGTGATTTATGACAGTGACAAATATGCGGACACACCGGCAACAAAGGCTTCTAAGCTTATGATGGAGGCTGCCGGCGTGACATACAGACAGTATCAGAGAACAGGAAGAGAGATAAAGTTTACGATTTAAAAATAGGGGACGAAAGTCCCCTATTTCATTTTCGCTTGTTTTAACAGAAAGCGATATTTCTTCCAAGCCGCATTGCTTTCGTAGATATAGCAGTCTATCAAATCCGGGTCCATAGCGTTCTGAAAATTATAATGCGCATTCTCCATTTGCCGTTTTACACGTTCGATTTCTTCCTTAAGTTCTTCGTCTTTCCTATCTTTTGGGAGTGGTTTGTGAAATAAATGCATTATGACCCTCCTCATATTCATCTTGTCTTTCTAATAGTATAGACAGAAACCCCATGGCATAGACTATAAAAAAAGGAATTTTTTATGAAAGAAAAAAATTATTTTTTGGTAAATTTTATCATTCGGGCAATTTTGGGGTTGGGGCTGATTTTTTTTACAAACCAATTTTTGGAATACAAAGAAATCGCGTTACAAGTGGGATTAAATGCGGTTTCTTTTGTGATAAGCGGGACTTTAGGAGTGCCGGGAGTAGCACTTCTTTACGGCATCGTTGCGCTCCCAAATTTATAGAAATTGCACAAAAATAAATCTTTTCGGTAAAACCTCTTTACAACTTCAAAAAGGAATTTTATAATACACGTACAAGTTAAAGATTCTAGAATTTGACTTTCAAAAAAGCCGTTTCGGCGAAAAAATCCAAAAGAAAATTTAATAGAGAAACGAGGAGGATGCATTTGAATGAGAAAACTCTTGTCATTTGCGACCGTGAGATTCGTTATGCAAATCGTCTTGGAGAAAACATATCCAAACGGGAAGAATTGGCCGTTAAGGTACATATTTGCAGCAGTCTGAAAAAGGCGATAGAACTCTCACAGAAAAGGCAGATTCATATGCTGGTCGTGGATGAAAAGTACGGTTATGAGGAGAGGAGCCAAGTAGAAGCAGTCCAGACTTTTGTGCTTGGAGAAGGGGATATTTCAGACCTTGGAGAACAGGAATGCGCGGTATGTAAATATCAGTGCGCAGACGAGATTATTCGCGAGATGTTCGCCGTTTACGTGGAGAAAACCAACGAAAATATGCTACGTAGTGCAAAGAAGAATGAGGCAAGAATGATTGCGGTGTATTCTCCGATTCATCGAGTCGGAAAGACCACATTTGCAATGGCACTTGGAAGGGAATGTGCCAAGAAGAAGCGGGTGTTATACCTCAATATGGAGGAATACGCAGGACTTTCAGAGGAAGGTGAGAAGGGCTGGAACCTGGGAGATTTGCTTTATTACCTTAAACAGGGCGACGAAAATCTTGGCGTTCGTTTGCAATTGGCTGTCCGAAAGACAGAAGAACTGGACTATTTACTACCGATTCCTATGGTGTTGGACATAAAAGAAATCACGCAGAAAGAGTGGGAAGAAGTGCTCACAGTGGCCTTACAGGGCGGCAATTACGAGCTTGTGATTTTGGATGTAAGTGAGAGTATTCAGGGATTGTTTTCTATCCTGGAGCAATGTGACCGAGTTTATATGCCGATTTTGGAGGACAGCATTTCCGAGCGTAAGTTGCAGCGGTATGAAAACAATCTGGAACAACTTAAGCTAGATAATTTATGGCGAAATACTTATCGGTTCGTGATGCCGGCAAATGTGGAGGAATACGCAAAAATAAGAGCAAAGGAGGAATGTTAAATGAGATACGAAGAACAACTGCAGGAGAAAATTTTGCAGGAATTAGATATGTC
>CAZYUZ010000323.1:0-2013 GCA_964650775.1 uncultured Lachnoclostridium sp.
TTTGCGCACCATTCAAAAGAGCCCGCAAGCATTCGCTTTCGGGCTCTTTTTTCAGGAGTTCTATAAAAATGAAAGTTTCAGTAACTCTTATTTGTTTAATTTTTCAACTGCTGCTTTGATTCTGTCACATGCTTCTACAAGATTTTCATAGCTGCAAGCATAGGAAATACGCAGGTAGCCTTCACCTTCAGAACCAAATGCTGAACCTGGAACAAGGGCAACTTTTGCTTCTTCTAACAGGTATTCAGCCATTTCCATAGATGTTTTTCCTAATTTCTTAATATTTACAAAGATGTAGAAAGCACCTTTTGGATCGTTTGTGCTAAGGCCATCAATTTCATTTAACGCTTTAACTACATAATTTTTTCTTCTTTCGTATTCTTTACGCATTGCTTCTACTTCTTCATCACAGTCCTTTAATGCTGTGATTGCAGCTTCCTGTACGAAGGAAGAAGCACATGTGATCGTCTGCTGGTGAACACGTACTGCAATTTCAATGATTTCCTTTGGTGCACACATGTAGCCAAGTCTCCATCCTGTCATGGAATATGCCTTGGAGAATCCGCCTAACATAATTGTACGCTCTTTCATGTTCGGAAGAGATGCGATGCTGATGTGTTCTGTTCCGTCATAAACGAGTTTTTCGTAAATTTCGTCAGAAAGAACGAGCAGATCGTGGCGGATTGCAAAATCAGCAAGTTTTTCTAAAGTGTCTCTGGAGAATACGCATCCTACAGGGTTGCTTGGGTCAACGATAACGATCATTTTTGTTTTCTCAGTTACTTTTTCTTCAAGCTCTGCAAAGTTTAACTGATAGTTATTTTCTTCTTTTAAGCTGTATGTAACAGGCTTTGCACCCAGGAATGCAGGAACATGCAAATAGTTTAACCATACAGGGTTTGGAACAAGGATTTCATCGCCTTCTTCTAATAATGCAGCCATTGCATCATAAGTACCTTCACCAACACCTACTGTAACCATAATTTCAGATGGATCGTAAGCAACATTTTTTCTTGCTGTAATGTCTTCTGCGATGGCTTTTCTAAGCTGTGGTGTACCATAGTTGGATGTATAGAATACATTTCCTTTGGCCAAACTTTCGTTAGCGGCAACCTTGATCTTTTCCGGTGTATCAAAGTCCGGACGGCCGATTTCCATGTGGATTACCTTTTCGCCGGCTGCCTGCATTTTATTTGCTTTCTCCATTACGGCACGAATACCGGAAAATGGAAGATGTTCCATTCTTTTTGCCTGTGTATAGTTCATAGTCTTTTCCTCCAAATATCTTGATTATTCATTGAATGCTGCTATCAGACGAACGAGCTGCTCTGTCGTCTTGATCATATTTTCTTTTGCAATTTCCGGAGTCATCGCTTCATCCAAAGTGACAATTTTTCGTAAAATTGGGAAAAATGCATCGATTCCGTTTTCGTTGCATTTTTCTGCACCTTCTATCACTGCACCTGCAAGTGCGATGACTTTGGCACCATGTTTTTTGGCAAGCTTTGCGATACCTACCGGAGCTTTTCCCATGGCAGTCTGATAATCCAGACGCCCCTCGCCGGTAAACACAAGATCGGCTCCTTCTATGGCTTTTTCCATTTCCACTGCATTTAAGACAAGCTCGATGCCTGGCTGAAGATCCGCTTTTAAGTAACTTAAGAACGCAAATCCCATGCCGCCGGCAGCTCCTGCTCCCGGTGTATCCGCAAAATCAGTCCCAAGGCAGGCTTTTGTCGCTTCGGCATAACCAGCCATCGCCTGATCAAGAGCCTCTCTCATTTCCACGGTAACCCCTTTCTGAGGTCCATAGATATAAGTTGCTCCGTTTTCTCCGCAGAGAGGATTTGTCACATCGCATGCGATTTTAAAGTTACATTCTTTCAATTCCGGCAGAGCCTTATCAGTTTTCACAGATGCGACTTTTTTCAAGGAACCCGCACCGATCCCAACCGGCTGTCCGGCTTTATCTAAAAATTCAAATCCAAGCGCACTCAGCATCCCAAGACCGCC
>CAZYUZ010000324.1:0-2012 GCA_964650775.1 uncultured Lachnoclostridium sp.
TACCAAATGTAGATGATTTTTGTCGTCCGATGAAAGAAACTCATATGGAGACAACACTTACCGGTGCAGACCGAATTGCACAGATTGCAGAAACTGTTCATAAAAATGGTGGTAAAGTAGTAGCGAATGTAAATGTTTCTCTTGCATGGTTGCTTGGCAATGTAGAACCATACGTTGATGCATTAACAGTTGGATATGATACTTATCCATCTGCTACATTAGATGTTATGATGGGCATATTTGCACCTGTTGGCAAGCTTCCGATCACATTCCCTAAGGGAGACGATGTATTGGCTGTAGATGAAAATGGCGTATGTATTAGTCCAAACGATGTACCGGGTTATGACAAAGATCAGTACATGCCGGATGAAATGAAAGACGAGAATGGAAAAGCATATGCATATCGTGATGCTGCTGGCAATTATTATGAATTAAACTTTGGTTTAAGCTATTAAATATTTATTAGAAAAGTCTACAATCTGCGGGGACCAAAATTGGTCCCCGTTTTCTTTGGGGAATTGTAAAAGAGACTCTAGGGATTCCTAGAGTCTCTTTATAAACAATAGCTTTGGTGGATTCCTTTTATCCTTTGTTGGAGAGTTGCGCTTCTAATTCTTTGATACGTTCTTCAAGGGTGGTATTTCGTTCTTTGAGGTCAAAATTTTCTTCCTTCAAAAGTTTAATGTCACGTTCCAGTGTGCGCTCGCGACGTTCAGCCAGTTTGCGTGCGATACATCTTTCACGTACCATACGGTCTGCATTTGCTTCATATAAGGAATTTGCAGCAGCTTCTAAATATTCATTATCCTTTGCGAGCATCATAATCTCCTCCCATGTATTTGCTTTAAAAAGACGCGCCAGTAATCAATACCATGGGCTTTATCTTCATCGATTGCTAGTCTTATTTGAGTTAAGTTTACCACAGAAAGGGAAAATTTACTGCTGTATTAGATTATATACAGTAAGTGGATAAATTTGTGGTATAATGTACTGAATTAGAATAATTGAACTTACAGAGGCAGAAAGGGTGAGATATAAGTCTCTTTTATTTAAAACACCAAAATTAAAAACAGGGATTAAGGAACAAACATTTGAATGTGAAAGAGAAGGATTGACTATCCGTGGAACAGAATATCGACCAGAAGGTGATAATTTACCAGTGGCTATCGTATGCCATGGCAGGATACCGTAAAACATTATGCGATTTTGTTGGCTGAAATGGGATATGCCTCATATTGCTTTGATTTTAATGGCGGTTCTGTAATGAATAATAAGAGTGATGGGAAGAAAGAAGATATGTCTGTCCTGACAGAGGTAAAAGATTTAGAGGCTGTGATTGATTATCTGAGAACTTTGTCGTATGTAAATCGTGATAGGATAATTGAAGAAATTTGTAGAATGATAAAGAAATCTGAGTGGGAATATATATGAAACGTGTAGAAAAAACAAATGTAATGAGAATTCTAGACCAAAAGAAAATAAACTATAAAAGTCATTATTATGCAGATACGGATGCAATCAGCGGCGTAGAAGTGGCGTCAGTGTTAAACGAAGACCCGAATCAGGTATTTAAGACCTTGGTAACGGTAGGTGCTTCAAAGAATTATTATGTGTTTCTGATTCCTGTACATAAAGAACTGGATTTGAAAAAAGCGGCAAAAGCAGTGGGCGAAAAGAGCATTGTGATGATTAAGGCGAAAGATTTACTGCCATTAACAGGCTATATTCATGGCGGATGCTCACCAATTGGAATGAAAAAACAATTTGGAACAGTCATCGATGCTTCAGCAAAGGAATTTGATACGATCTTTTTTAGCGGAGGAAAAATAGGATATCAGGTGGAAACCTCTTTGGAGGAGCTAAAGAAGGTTCTGCGGTTTGAGCATGAAGACATTGTTGTATAATTTTTGGAGAAATGTTTTGCAAACATGTTGACATAATTTATCAAAATAGATATATCTGATATTATGACCGTGAAAGCGGAAGTTGGCGGACAACACTAAAATTAGCCA
>CAZYUZ010000325.1:0-1990 GCA_964650775.1 uncultured Lachnoclostridium sp.
CTCTTTGCAATTTCTTTAACTTCGGTTGCTAATATGATCTGCCCCGGCTTTTTGTCGGGGCTTTTTATTTTTGTATAGTTGCAATCCTTGCAGAACTTTAGGGATTTATTGACCCTTTACTCTCATTTTGGTAAACTTAGAAAAAGATTTCAAAGGAGTATATTCACATGAAAAAGAGAATCTTAATCCCTGATACAGAACTTAATGTTTATCCCATCGGTCTTGGAACTGCAGATATTGGTTTAAAGGCAGATGCTCCGGCACCAGACCGTGTATTTGATACATATTTAGACCTTGGCGGAAACTTAATCGACACCGCCCACGTATACTCCAACTGGGTACCGGGCGAGAGAGCGCGTTCAGAACGTATTATCGGTGACTGGTTAAAGAACAGTGGAAAACGTGACAAGATTGTTCTCATGACAAAAGGCGGACATCCGGAAATTGTGGAAGGTACACCGGAATGGGGAAAGATTCGTCCTACGCATGACGCGATGGTGTGCGATTTAGACCACTCTTTAAAACAGCTTCAGACCGATTATGTGGATGTTTATTTTTATCATCGTGACAACAGAAATCAGTCTATCGAAGAAGAGATTGAAACAATGGAAGGTTTTGTGAAAGAAGGAAAAATCCGCTACTATGCCTGCTCCAATTTTGATACAGACCGTATGCAGGCAGCTTATGATTACTGTAAAGAAAAGGGGTATCGTGGATTTGTAGGTGATCAGTGTTTAATGAATCTTGCCATGAAATATATGAACGAACCGGCTGACCCAACACTTCGCTGTATCCGCGGTGATAATTTTGATTATCATGTTGCACATTCAGAGCTTGTCGCAATGCCTTTCTTTGGTAACTGTGCAGGATATTTCCATAAATATTTAGCAAAAGGTGCTGAAGCGGTAAAAGATATGTATTACGATACAGAAAAGAACCGCTTGGTTGCAGAAAAAGTAAAAGCACTTGCAGAAAAATATGAATGTTCCATTACTCAGGCTGTAATGGGCTTCTTTAGATTCCAGCCATTTACCTGCGTACCGCTTTATGGAACTTCTTCCCCAGAGCATATCGTGGATGCATGCAAGACACTGGATATACCATTTACCGAGAAAGATTACGAAGAAGTATTAAACGTATAAATGAAAGAAACAGAGTACACTCTATAAGGATAAGCCGAGGTTAAGCGAAGCCTCGAGGCGTTCCTTATAAGGTGTGCTCTGTTTCGTTTGCTATCTATTTTCTTTTAATACTTCTTCAATTCTTCCATGAACCATTTCCGCAAGTTCATTTGTCTTCATACCGGCATATTCATCCGCATAAATTGGTTTTAAATAATGAATCTGTACATTCACTGGTTTACAGCCTTTTTCATCCAGAACTTTATAACTGTTCACAAATACGACAGGAACAATCGGTGCTTTTGTTTTTAAGGCACATTTAAAGCTTCCGTGGTGGAACTCTAACATCTCATTTCCGTTTTTACTACGTGTTCCTTCCGGGAAAATGAGATAGTTACGACCATCCTTTACTTCTTTGATTACATTATTAATGACTGTCATGGACTGTCTCACATCTTCACGATCCATAAGGAATGAATTTGTACACAATCTAATCTGTTCTACAAAAGGAACTCCTCCAAGCTCTTTTTTCAGGACTGCCGCCAAAGGATTCGGGCAAGTCGCACCAATTGCTACGATATCGAATAATCCCTGGTGATTTCCATACATTAAGAAACCGTTTTCCTTTGGAATATTCTCAACACCATGACATTCAAAATCGATATTTCCAGACGTAACAGCCAGTTTTAAAATATATTGAATATGCTGCCATTTTGTGAGCTCCGGATATTTTTCTGTATTTTTGGCATAGTGGCATAATTTAAACCACGCTGCCGGTACACGCCAGAAATTCTGGAGTACCATAAGTAAAATTCTCTGCATTTTCTTTTCCTCTATTTTCTTTCTAATTTTACAACCGCTTCTGTATG
>CAZYUZ010000326.1:0-1980 GCA_964650775.1 uncultured Lachnoclostridium sp.
CATTACATATTTCTGATGAAGTTTCCAGTCTGTCAGCAATTATGCTAAATGATGAGTATTATGATTTTATGTTAAACGGAAGAAAAGTGGTGAATGAAGTAGGTGTTCTTGGAGCAGAATATTTGATTCCATTTAAAATGCGCGCATGGCTCGATCTTTCTAGACGAAAAAGTGAGGGTGAACACGTTAATTCAGATGATATAAAAAAACATAAAAACGATGTCTTTCGTTTGATGAATATAATAAATCCGGATGAAAAAATTAGTGTACCGGAAGTTGTCAAAAATGATATAAGAGAGTTTGTAACAAAAATGCCACAAGAACGCATTAATTTAAAGAATATTGGACTTGATATGAAAGTGGAAGATGCATTACAGGTTTTAAAAGATGTATATGCTGTTTAAGTGAGATATTGAGGGGCTGTTGCTAATACATATAATAATTTCGAACATATCATATGTAATAGTGACTCTTTTTGTAAAAGCTATACCCGTTATACCCTTGGTTGGAATTAATAATCGTAGCGTAGATATAAGAGAAGAAGCTGTCTGAATTAGGTAGGGATGGCTTCTTTTTATGTACATTTTTTTGCACATAGAGGTTGATAGAATGAAGATATAGAAGATATAATCAAAGGAGAAATAGTGTGAAAATATTTACATATGGGATTGACCGTAACTTCTTTGAATGTATAAGCAGTTACATAAAAGATGCAGATATTGTTGATGTCAGTGAACAATATCAGGATATTTTGGCTTTAAATTCGGATATTGTCATAATTTCATTAAGGAACTGCAGCCAAGAAATCCTGGAAATAATCAGAGAATTTGAAGATGAGACGAAAGACCTGGATTCGACGATATACATATATCTTGGTACAGAAGAAGAAATGCAGTTCATGGAGGCATGTTATGATTATTTTTTGAGGAGGAAGCGGTTATGGTATTTGCAGTGGATTTTGACGGAACATTAAGTTACGGACAGTGGCCAGAGGTGGGAGAGCCCAATAAAGGACTGATAAGATTTCTAAATGATAGGAAGCAAAAGGGTGATAAGCTCATTTTATGGACCTGCAGAGAAGGAAAAACACTGGATGTGGCGGTAAAGTGGTGTCATGAACAGGGGATATATTTTGATGCCGTGAATGATAATCTGCCGGAAGTCGTAGAAAAGTATTGGTGGAACAGTAGAAAGATAAGCTGTGATTTCTATATTGATGATAAAGCTATCAGTGAAAATATGTATAAATGGTTCGAAGGGGTGATTTAAGATGTTGTTTGAAAATGTAAGTGGCAGATTAGGTATCGTTTATAATGGTCTTTGGGATGAAAACATTTTGGCTAAAATCGGTATGTCGCAGGCCGATTTTAGATTACCTGGAAAAGTAGGGGAAGAAAAAGAAGCCATTCGAAAGGCATATGCGATACCTGCAGACGATGTATTTGATAATAAATATCAGCAGGCAACGGAGGGCGATGGTCAGGAAAGTGCGAAAATACTTGCGTTACATTCGTCATCCAGATTGTCCCTTTTATGTTTTTATCATTTGGACGGAAAAAGAAGCTTAACAATAAATATAGACGGAAAGGATATAGAATTTAACACATCTGTTTTTGAATTTAAGAATCCTGTAATCAGCAATCCTTCTAATATGGATGTTGTTTTGATTAGTGAAAAAGACAATGTTGTTCTTTTTTTGGAATCTAAATTTACAGAATACTATGTTGGAGCCGCGAAAAAGAGCTCCGTAATTTCCGAGAAATATAAGGATGAGAATCGGTACAGCGGTGTTTTCTATAGAGAAGATACCTTAGGGAAACTTGGGTTGGCAAAGCTCACATCGGTGGATGATAAGAAAATAGGTTCAGGAGAATTTAAAATCGCTAATGTTGAAAAATCTGATCTGTATCTTGATGGCTTCAAGCAGATGATCTGTCATTATATGGGAATTAGAAGAAGATTAGATGGAGATAGTCTTCA
>CAZYUZ010000327.1:0-1969 GCA_964650775.1 uncultured Lachnoclostridium sp.
TCATCCAGCATTGCCTCTCCGGCACCTTCCCATGTGGATTCCAAGGTCATTTTCTGCACTGCTTCTGTGGCATTATAGCATCGAAACAGCAGTCCATCTCCCTGTTCCTCTTTTTTGAAAGCACTCATGGTAATCAATGGATTATCAATTTTCAGTAGGCTATAGCTGTATGGTGTCTGAATTTCTGAAGGATTCATTTTCATTGCATTGTGAGGCATCTTATTGTATGTAACCAGAGGAGTTACATATTCTTTTGCCCGCTGGGCAGCCCTTTCGCAGTCCGTCGTAATGGCAAAATCAAAGAAATACTTACCCTGCAGCTGAGAATCCGGAGTTTCCATTCGAATGCCCGACGGTCTTCCCGGTCTACGAAGCAGCTTCTCTTTGCCTAAGATCCCCACACTTCGAAAAACAGTCAGGGCAATGGTATCAAAATGTTCACCTACCATTTCATACTCTCTGACTGAATTCGTCATAGCCACCAGGCCTGCTTCTATGTCCAGATGCACAAAGGACAGGAATGGATAAATGGAATCCGGTCGTTCTGTCCACTTTTCCTCTTCCCATACCTGCAGCGCTTCATCTACTACAGGGCGTTTGATTGTTCCAAACTGGTTGTCGCTAATTGACCACTTTCCTGAAAGCTGGCTTGGTATCAGCACACGCACCCGATGATCTTTGACCTGGTTATCCACTTCCATGCCGATTCGAATCAGAGGGGAATCTTTTCTTAATTCGACATGGAAGGTAACACTCATTTTTCCATCGATGATCTTTGCCTTTCTGCTTTCCAGATTCATTGGAAGCTGCATCTCAAACATGATCTCTGCTTTTGTAAGGTATTGATGCTCTTCCACTTTGGCAGTGGCTTTCACATCCATGCTGGTGATTACATAGTCATCTTTCAATGGGGAATAATCATAGCCATCACCATCATCACTGCCATCTTCCACCAAAAGTACATCTTTATAAAGCACACCTGCTTTTTTATCTCTAATAATCAATGTTCCATTCTCTTGAATATAGATTTTATAATAACTGTTTTCCAGTATCATCTTCTCATCTTGACATACCGGCCGATTTGAGATTCCATTCTGACTTTCCTCTATAAAATAGGTCTTATACCCCATAGAGGGAATCGTATCCTCAAACGCAATCGTATATTTTACAAATGGATCATAGTCTTCATAATGAACCAACTGACGATCAATGAGTCCGGCATCGACCACTTCGCTTTTCAATACCTCAAATGGTATATTATCGCCACTTTCATCTGTCAGCGAAAATGTTTTCATCTTCGTAACGATTTCACCGATAACTACTTCTTTTCTTGCATATGGAAGGGTGTTAAATACCACCAATTTATCCAATGCTTTCTCTATGCCCATTGCATCCGCAATTTTCCTTTTGTAAAACTCTATTAAATGATTCGTTTTATTTTCCGCTGTAGAAAAGCGATTTAGGATTTCCTGATGAACCTGATCACTGCAGCAGCATCCCATAGAATCATGGGCATGGTTTTTCAAAAGTTCCTTCCAGATTGTCTCAATCAATCCATGGTGGTATTCAAAGCCTACACTGTATGCAATGGATGCCAACGGTTCCAATATATTTGTAATTTTGTTTTCAATCCGTGTATTTGCAGCCTTTAAATCCGCTCTCGATGAATAAATGCTTCGATGAACACGACTATATTTCCCGTCCAGAAACTCTCCATGAACCATATCCAGTTCCTGTTGTTTTTCCACAATATCAAATATATTTTCATATCTGCTGAGAAATACTTTTCTTCCCGGATAGCATTTCTCGATCTGTTCCATGACTTCAAAAATATTCTTTTGAATCGGCATTTGATCATGCCCGTTTGGCAATAAAATATGGTCTGTGGTGGCACTTGAATCCAGGACTGCAAAACATGGATCCAGTCGTTTCTTTAACAACTCTTCCTCCACCGGAAGATATTTCCCGA
>CAZYUZ010000328.1:0-1965 GCA_964650775.1 uncultured Lachnoclostridium sp.
AGACGGATATCCTGAATTAGAAGAAAAGAAAGAATTCATCTTCAAAGTATTAACGCAGGAAGAAGACCAGTTCAACAAAACAATCGATACAGGTCTTAAAATCTTAGGTGAAATGGAAGAAACACTTGCAGCAGAAGGCAAGAAAACCTTAGCTGGTGCAGATGCATTCAAATTATATGATACTTATGGATTCCCACTTGATTTAACAAAAGAAATCCTCGAAGAAAAAGGATTTGATGTTGATGAAGCAGGATTTAAGGCATACATGGAAGAACAGAGAGTACAGGCTCGTAACGCTCGTAAGACAACAAACTATATGGGTGCTGATGCAACTGTATATGATGATATCGACGCATCAATCACAACAGAATTTGTTGGATATGATAAATTAACAGCTGATTCTAAGGTAACTGTTCTTACAACAGAAACAGAACTCGTAGAAGCAATTACAGCAGGTGAAACAGCAACTGTATTTGTAGAAGAAACACCATTCTATGCTACCATGGGTGGTCAGGAAGGCGACAAAGGTATCATCACAATCGGTGATGCGCAGTTCGTTGTATCTGAAACAATCAAACTCCGTGGCGGAAAAGTAGGTCATGTTGGTAAATTAACAAAAGGTATGATCAAAGTTGGTGATGTGGTAACACTGAGTGTTTGTGCAGACGGCAGAAATGCAACATGTAAGAACCATAGTGCAACACATCTTCTTCAGAAAGCATTAAAGACTGTATTAGGCAACCACGTAGAACAGAAAGGTTCCTTGGTTACACCAGACAGACTTCGTTTCGACTTTGCACATTTCCAGGCGATGACAGCAGAAGAAATGGCAAAAGTGGAAGAGTTGGTAAACAAAGAAATCCAGGCAGCACTTCCTGTTGTAACAGAAGTTATGAACATTGAAGAGGCTAAGAAATCTGGTGCGATGGCACTTTTTGATGAAAAATATGCAGAAGATGTACGTGTTGTATCCATGGGTGATTTCTCGAAAGAACTTTGTGGCGGTACTCATGTGGCAAACACAAGTGTGATCGGTTCTTTCAAACTTGTTTCTGAAGCAGGCGTAGCGGCAGGTGTACGTCGTATCGAAGCTTTAACAGGTGAAGGTGTTTTTGCATACTACAAAGAAATCGAAAATAAGCTTGCTGAAATCGCAAAACTTGTAAAAGGAACTCCTGCAAATGCAGCAGAAAAAGTGGAACATTTACTTGCAGAAGTAAAAGCTCTTCAGAGTGAAAATGAATCCTTAAAGAGCAAAGCTGCAAAAGATGCTCTTGGCGATGTCATGAATCAGGTAGTAGAAGTAAACGGCATGAAAGTACTTGCTACAAAGGTAGATGGTGTTGACATGAACGGACTTCGTGAACTTGGTGACCAGTTAAAAGAAAAAATTGGTGAAGGTATCGTAGTCATTGCTTCTAATACAGATGGTAAAGTAAACTTAATGGCAACTGCAACAGATGCAGCAATGAAAGCTGGCGCTCATGCAGGAAACCTGATTAAGGAAATTGCGAAACTTGTAGGCGGTGGCGGCGGTGGACGTCCAAACATGGCTCAGGCTGGTGGAAAGAACCCTGCAGGTATCGATGATGCCATTGCAAAAGCAAAAGAAGTAGCTGCAGCTCAGTTATCTTAAAAAAATCCTGAAAATTTCTGCGGAAATTTCAGGAAAATCACTTGACAAGAGAAAACTCGTACCATATAATATCTAACAGTGCAATAAAAATACCCATACAGTTGATATGCACAATACACAACTGGAGGGAGGTTAGGTGTGATTCTATGTCAAATGTAATCGTAAAAGAAAACGAGACTTTAGATAGCGCTTTACGCAGATTCAAAAGAAACTGTGCAAAAGCAGGTATTCAGCAGGAAATTCGTAAGAGAGAACATTACGAAAAACCAAGCGTAAGACGTAAGAAAAAATCTGAAGCAGCTAGAAAACGTAAATACAATTAATTTGTG
>CAZYUZ010000329.1:0-1957 GCA_964650775.1 uncultured Lachnoclostridium sp.
ACTGGAAGAAATCCTGCCGTTGTGTGAACGGCTGAAATGAGGTGAAAAAATATGGCTTCTTATAGAAAACCGAATATGTCAAAAATCAACAGTCAAATGAGAAAGCTAAAATCTGCAACCAGCCAATTTGAACGTGATGCCAATCGTGCAATAAATGAGTTGAAAAGCCTTGAACGTAAGGCGAAATCATATCAAAGTAAACTCCGTTCATCATCTATACCGGCATTGACAACTATGCCGTCTTTGTACCTCGGTACAAGTCACGACGATGAAGTAGAGGCGTTCCTTTACGATAATTATGAAAAAGAATATGATGTCTTCATCTCCCATGCATCGGAAGATAAAGACGATGTAGCCAGACCGCTTGCAGAAGCACTCAGAAATAACGGTCTTACAGTATGGTATGATGAATTTGAACTGAGAATCGGAGATAGTCTTCGCAGGAAAATTGATAAAGGTATTGCCAATAGCAATTTTGGGGTTATTGTTATCTCCCGAGATTTCATCAACAAAGGTTGGACAAACTATGAGCTCGATGGGCTGATTACACGGGCTGTAAATGGCGAGCAGACAATGTTACCTGTTTGGCACAATATTACAAAGCGAGAAGTAATCAACTACAGTCCTTCGCTTGCTGACAAGCTGGCGCGCAGCACTACCGATTTCACCGTAGAAGAGATTGCTGATGAAATCGCAGATTTGATTCAAGAAAGAAAAGGTGCATAGATGAATTCACAATAAATCGAGGTAATATGAAATGGACGAAAAAATACTATATCGACTAAATGACAGAATTTCCTTTCGGCGGTGCTCCTTAGCTGATGGCATGCGTGTATCCTATGGTGATTGCACGAATTTTTATACCAAGGAACAAAATTGGACTACCTATTACGGTTGTAATCAAGATGGATTGCACTTTCATTGTACCCAACATCCGGAAATCGAACTGACACGAAAGGTAGACGGAATCGGAACTACATATTATTCGTGCCCTCGATGCAGTCCGACAACATTTGAAATTGAAAACGAACACGCTTTGCGAAGCGAATGTTTGAGGATGCTAAACATCCCTGAGTTCAAAGGCGCAAAGCTAATTCGGTTAGATGATTGGTATGTTCATGAGGTTCGAGAAAAGAAAAAGGATGAATCGGGCTACTGGATTACGACCGATGTAAAGACAGACAAAGATGGAGATACTATTATTGTCGTCTATGTTGGTCACAAAGATTCTAAGGAAAAGGCTCAGTTCTTCATAAAACCTGAAAAGGGACAGCTCACAAGCGACCATAAAGATATGGATCCCGCAAAGGTATTATCGAAGATCGAAGTTCGGTTCAAAGACAGGAAATTAACACAAGAGTATTCCGAGTAAACAAGATGATATAATTCATTCTTCACATTTTTTTAAAATTGCTAAGTAATTTCTTCTTACAAAACACTTCCTAACATCCAGTAGATTTGTGTAAAACATTTCTACTGGATGTTTTTTTTACTAAAAAATCATTTCATCTTTTTTATGCTTTCACTAAATTCAATTCCGCTAACTGATTTTTCGCCTTCAAAATTTATTCCGTCTGTAAGATTCATAAATTCTAATTCTATACAACCTAGAACAGCATCAAAATCTTGTGAATTAATTGGAACATCTGGAATTGGTGATTCTTTTTGACCTGCAAACATTACAGAATATTTTGATAAATTTTCTTTTGCATTTTTATTTCCGTTATAAAGATTCCACAAAAATCTTGCACACATATATCTATTCAATTTTTGATTTTTAGAAAATTTATTTTTTGTATCAGCAAAAGTTCCTTGCATAAATTCACTTGCAGAATTTAATAATCCATAAGAATTTATTTTTTTATACAATTCATTTTCTGATAAATTTTTTCCTGCATTATAATTATACAAAATGTTTGATTCATTTTGTGCAATCATTAACATCTGACCAATTGTA
>CAZYUZ010000330.1:0-1951 GCA_964650775.1 uncultured Lachnoclostridium sp.
CATAGCTGCGGTGTTTCCCACATACTGCCAGCCGGAATATGATGGTTTTCCAGGAACTTCTCCAATCACATACGGACGCATATTTCCATGTTTGTTCACCTGTGTTTCAAACGTTCGGATTGCAATATCCTCATTTTTCGCTGCTTTTGTATAAAGCGCAAATGGATATACCGTATAGATTTCCGGTATCTCCACATTGTGACGTTCCTCCTTATATTCAGCAGCAGGAAGTAACATTTCTTCTCCATCAATCACTGCCATTGGAATTTTCGGTGTTATAGAAAGAATTTTAGCAAAATATGCTTTATCCGCTTCATCAATAGGTGCCGCAAGCAATTTCTGCAAATTACAATGCATTCCAGCTAAAATTGGTGTCGGATTGCAGGTATGGAAGTAGGTTTCTACACAGTTAATATCTGAAATGAAAATCTTTCCTGAATTGTCTCTTCCAAATCGAGTTTCGATATATTCAAAGGTTTTTTTCGCATATTCTACCACTTCTTCCAATAAAAATGTGGTATCCCCAGAGTAAATGCAGTAATCCAGCATCAGATTCAAAAACTCTAGTCCCGGTGAAATTTCGATAGAACCACCCCACACATTTTCAGACTGTCCGATACGCAGATTTTCTCTGTTTATTCCATAGATTGGTGCACATTGCAGACCACAGCTAAGGGTCATTTCTGTATTATGAATTCCCTTCGCTCCATAATAAGCTTCCGCTCTTTTTTCATTCAATTTCTGGAAACGAAGATAGTAATGGAACATCTTTTTCAAGCTCTCAAAATCACCGGTTGCAAGCATGGTGTAGTAAGGTAGTCTTAAATTCTGCCACAAATGTTCTGTAGTCCAGCTGCGCTCATCCGGATTTACTTCTTCATTGGCATCCTCTAAAGGCTGTGAAGTGAACGTCCCCGCAAAAGTTGCAACTTCCAGACGTTCCCCATTCCCCGGTGTCAGGTTAAATAACAATCCATTGTATAACAATGGGAATTTTCCATCTTTACAGCAAGCAAACATGTATTTTGTCAGCAAATATGCTCTTGTCACTTGCGATGGAGCCTCATTACATTCTCTCGTTTCTACTGCTCTCTTGATAATATCTTCTGTACACTGAGGTTCTATCTTTGTGTCACCACTTACATAAATGTAGCTGGTTTCCCAGAACTTACTCCAAAAATCAGCTGTCTTTTGCATCGCTTCCTGTGCACTGAGATTTCTCTTCTGCAAATCTGCAAGTTCATTTCTCCACACATCTACGCTTTTGTACTGACCACTTAATGTTGTAATTGCAAGTTCAAATGCTTTTCCTCTGCTTTCTAACACTTTGTCCTGTAGCTTTGAATCTTTCATCTCCAAAACACCGCCAAAGATTCTGTCAGTCAGGAAATCCGGAACAACTGACGCATCTTCTACTCCCTCAAATCTTGCAAGCTCTTTAATTCCATTCTCTCCATTTTTGTGATAGAAGCAGACTTCTTTTCCGTATTCTACTATGTCTGCTTTTCGTACCATTGGAATGGTCCATGGATTATGTAAATTTTCCACATCATGATTTCTCCAGGTACGAAACTTTGCCTTTGCTGTTACCTCTTTTGTAAAATCACCCATTACGTAAATGGTTTGATTCTCACTGGAAACAAACACTGTCAGTTTTCCAAGATTACTTTCAATTTCAATTTTTCCTTCTTTTAATAATAATGTCTGGCGATAGCCACCTTCTGATAAGAACGAAGGAACCGTTTCAATCTCCATCATTCCATGTTTCATGGTCACATCATTTTCACCAAGGCAGTCTGTTCTTCCAAAATAAAACTTTAATTTACCTTCCTCAGTCATCCAGACACTGGCGCACAGTTCTCCATTGCCGATTGGCATGGCACTGCGGTCTGTCTGTCCTGTAACTGTATAAACTACATTATAAGATTCAATTTTATCCCAACTCATATGC
>CAZYUZ010000331.1:0-1936 GCA_964650775.1 uncultured Lachnoclostridium sp.
CCGGTGGTGTTATGGAAGCAGCGCTCCGTACTGTTTACTTTGTATTAACAGGAAAAGAACACGAAGCAATTAAATTTGAAGCAGTTCGTGGATTCGAAGGAATTCGTGAAGCTTCACTTGAAATCAATGATATGACAGTCAATGTAGCGATTGCTCATGGTATGAAGAACGCAAAAGTTCTTTTGGATGAAATTCGTGAAGGAAAATCAAAATATCACTTTATTGAAATTATGGGATGTCCAGGCGGATGTATCGCAGGCGGTGGTCAGCCAATCATTCGCTCCTGCTTCTTGCCAAATGAAGAGGATGACATTCTTGATACTTATAAAGAAAAGAGAGCCAAAGCTTTATACAGTGAAGATGAAAGACAGACACTTCGTCAATCTCACAAAAATCCTCAGGTACAGAAATTATATGAAGATTTCTTAGGAAAACCAAATTCACATAAAGCGCATGAATTATTGCATACTACTTATGGGGCGAGAGTTGGTTATAACGACTAATGCCTGACGGAGAGGGGATTTTGCCTCATCCCCTCTCTGATTTAGAGTGTTCTTTGGGGGATTGACTGGAACACAAAGGAGATAAAATGGAATCGACAAACTTATCTAAAAAGCTGCTTATCAGGCTGCCCATTTATTTGAATTATCTGAAATCATTACCGGAATCGGTAGAAAATATATCTGCAACAAAAATTGCGAAAGCACTGAATTTGGGAGATGTTCTGGTGCGTAAGGATTTGGCAAAAGTTTCCGATGGAGGTCGTCGTAAGTTGGGGTATTTGCGAGAAAATCTGATTGAAGATATTGAAGAATTTTTAGACATTAATTGCACCGTAAACGCTGCTGTAGTTGGTGTGGGGAGTCTTGGAGAAGCGTTATTAAATTATCAAGGATTTGAAGAAGCTGGGATGAATGTACTTGCGGGATTTGACTTGTATCCTGATGAATTTCAAACAAATAAAGGGAAAAAGATTTATCCAATTACCAGATTGGAAGAGTTTTGCAAGAAAAATCATGTTCGTATAGGTATTATTACAGTTCCTGCATCAAAAGCACAGACAGTCTGCGATCAGCTCGTGTCCTGTGGAGTAGATGCTATTTGGAATTATGCACCTACACATTTAATTGTGCCAGAAGGAATTGTAGTGCAGAATGAAAATCTGGCTGCTTCTTTAACAACATTGCGTATGCATATGAAACGTAAACATGAACATAAAAATCGGGAAGACAATTAATGTCCTCCCGATTTTTTGTATTACAGTTTTGATTCATCATAATTAGCACGGACACCGCCAACAAATTTTGCTCTGGTGCGTGCACAGGTAAGATGTGCTTCACCAATCGTTTTTTTACTGATTCTGACTGGTACAGCAACGTCTTTTAAATGCATGCCGATGAATGTATCACCGATATCCATTCCGGCATGAGCCTTAATATGTTCTACAGCAACAGGTTCTTTAAATGCATGATAAGCAGCTGTTGAGAAGGAACCGCCTGCCTTTGGCTGGGGAACCACATTCACTTCTTCGTAGCCATATTTTTCAGCAGCTTCTGCTTCTAAGATCAGAGCGCGGTTTAAATGTTCGCAGCACTGAGTTGCCAGATAAACGTTATGTTCCTGAGCTGCACGATAGATTCCTGCAAAGACAGCCTTTGCAGTTTCCGGACTTGAGGTTGTACCGATTTTTCCGCCAAGGATTTCACTGGTGGAACAGCCAACAACAAATAAATTTCCTGCTTTTAATTTCGCAATTTCTAATACTTCACAGGCTGCTTCGTAAGCTTCCTGTTCAAGTTTCTGTAATGTTTCCATAAAGAACTCCTTCTATTATAAAAAAGTTATTAGGTTTTTTCTCTATAATATAGTATAATACTTTCAAGTTTATCAAAATGCAAGGAGGATTTATCATGCGAGTTGGTATGGGATATGATGT
>CAZYUZ010000332.1:0-1921 GCA_964650775.1 uncultured Lachnoclostridium sp.
CGCAAGACGTTCTGCTGTCGCACGATCTACAGAAGTACAGGTTGGTGAGCGGAACATCAACGTATCTGAGATGATTGCTGAACATAAAAGTCCTGCAATCTGTTTTGTAATCTCCACATTATTTTCTCTATAGATACGTTCCAGAATCGTCGCAGTACATCCAACCGGTTCATTTCTGAAAAATACCGGTCCCAAAGTTTCTAAAGTACCTAATCTGTGATGATCGATAATTTCTAAAATATCTGCATATTCAATGCCATCGACTGCCTGTGACTCTTCGTTATGATCCACCAAGATCAGCTGTTTCTTCTTTGCATTGATTAAATTACGTCTGGAAATCATTCCTACATAATTATCTTCTTTATCAAGTACAGGGAAGTCACGATGACGCTTCTTACCCATGATTTCTTTGATATCTTCTGTTCTGTCTTTAATATTAAATGTTACAAGATTGTCAGATTTCATAAAGTAGGATATCGGCATACTCTGATTGAGTAGTCTTGCAACGGTAAATGTATCATATGGTGTAGAAATCACACGACATCCATGTTCTTCTGCCAGTTTTCTGATGGTCAAAGACACTTTTGAGTCCATAGAAACAATCAGCACTGCCGCATTCATCTCAATGGCACACAGCTGAGATTCGTATCGGTTTCCAAGAACGACCATGTCACCTTCATGAATATACTCTTCTAAAACATCCGGATTGGCTGTCGCAATGACAACTTCTCCTTTATCAAAGTATCCTTCTTCGTCACCAACGACCATCTCTCCATCCAGTGTATCCAGAATATTTTTATAAGAGGACGCCGCTGTAGACAACATTTTATTATCATACACATCCATGTAGGCTGTGGCAATGTCTGAAATCGTGATCAGACCTTTTAATTTATCATCTTCTGTAATCGGAAGCGTTACAACACCCAGATCACGCATCATTTCCCATGCACGCTTTAAAGACATACTTCCTGGAACTCCGTCGGTTTCACGGATTTCCATATCCCTAACCTGCGTCATAACGTGAGCAATGTACTGTGGTGCATCTGTCTGAAATTTTTTTAATACAAATTCTGTTTCCGGATTCATGGCACCGGCTCTTCCGGCAATATACAACTGCGCACCGCCACTTAAAATGTTTTTCAGGTTTGCATAAGCGATTGCCGAACAGATAGAGTCTGTGTCAGGGTTTTTATGGCCGACCACATAAACTGGTCTTTTTTTGTCAATACTCATGATGTTACCCCTTTTTGCACATTATTTTTTATTTTAACATTTTCTTAATATATTTACAACCACATGATATTGTGGTATTTTTGTGCAATTTCTACTAAGGATTTCATTTTTTTAAAAACTTTTTGTACACTTTTACAATATGTTCACTCTTTGTTCATAATTTATTCATATTTTAGTCCTATACTAAATACAACGAAACAAGAGTATTAGATAAGTTTTTTCATAATAGCCTCGGTGTCCGAAAGGGTACCGGGGCACTCCTCATTTTTGCGACCAGTTTAGCCAAGCAGAACTAAAAAGAGCTGAGTTCAAGTTTACTTGAAAACTCAGCTCTTTTTTATTACCGTGGTGTATAAAATGCAATACCCTTTTTTAGCTGTACCCATTCATATCCCTGCGGCAGCAGCAACTTATCTATAAAAATCGAATCAAAAATTGTCTCATCCGCCTCAGCGCAATATACAACGCTTGGAAATCTACCCTCTCCTTCATGAACTTCATAATATCGGTAAAGTCGTGTTTCATTGGTGAAGACCTGCCATGTAGAGTAAGATGCCACCTGCCTGTCTGCGTATAAGTATAACAACGGTTCAGAGCCAATGACAAGAAATCCATCATCCTCTGTCATATTCAGCGCATCAATATCATCATACATATCTTCGTAGAACTGTACAACTTCTTCGGTGGT
>CAZYUZ010000333.1:0-1919 GCA_964650775.1 uncultured Lachnoclostridium sp.
GAATTGAGAATGAGATTTTACTTGAAACGAAAGATTTAAGAAAATATTTCAGCGGTAAAAAAGGGTTGTTTAATATGAACCCTCCTGTCGTTAAAGCAGTAGATGACATCAATCTGACAATTCGTAAAGGAGAAACCCTGGGACTGGTAGGTGAATCAGGCTGTGGCAAATCTACTTTAGGAAGAACTATTTTGGATCTGATTCCAAAGACTTCCGGTCAGGTTTTTTACAAGGGTGAGGATATCGCTGCTTATGATAAGAAAAAAATGTGGGAAATGCGCCAGAAAATGCAGATCATTTTTCAGGACCCATATAGTTCGCTGAATCCGCGTATGACGGTTTACGATCTGGTAAGTGCACCATTGGAAGTATATAACATTGGAACTGCTGAAGAAAGAAAAGAGAAAGTTATTTCAATCTTAAACGATGTTGGTCTGGACAAGCAGTACTTAAATCGTTTTCCACACGAATTTTCCGGTGGACAGCGTCAGAGAATTGGGATTGCCAGAGCTTTGATTTTAAACCCTGAATTTGTTGTTTGTGATGAAGCGGTTTCCGCGCTGGACGTTTCTGTACGTGCACAGGTATTAAATTTGATGAAAAAAATGCAGGCAAAGAGAAATCTGACCTATTTGTTTATTTCACATGATTTGAGCGTGGTCCGACATGTCAGTGACCGAATTGCTGTAATGTATCTCGGAAGCGTGGTTGAAATTGCGGGAAAACACGAACTTTATGATTCACCGGTTCATCCATATACACAGGCGTTGTTATCCGCGATTCCGATACCGGATGCAAATCGTAAACGTAATCGAATCATTCTTGAAGGGGATGTTCCAAGTGCTTATAATCCACCTTCCGGATGTAAATTCCATACACGTTGTCCTTATGCAACAGAAAAATGCCGTACAGAAGTACCGCAGCTTAGAAGTATCGGAGAAGATCATATGGTAGCATGCCATAAGATGAATTAATTTTCCCTAAATAGAGGTGTTTAATCGTAAAAAAATAAGAAAAGCACTTGAAATTCCAGAAAAAGTACTGTATAATTTTGTAGGTATATTACTTTATCCGTGTGAAGTGATAAAGGAAAAATATAAAAACAAAAAAGTAGGAGGATGAAGAAATGAAAAAGATTATTTCTTTATTACTTGCGCTTACAATGACTGTATCTTTAGTAGCATGCAGCAGCGCAAGTGCACCAGCTGAAGAAGCTCCAGCAGCTACAGAAGAAGTAGCAACAGAAGAAGCTGCAGAATCTACAGCAGATTACAAAATCGGTATCATCACAGGTACTGTATCTCAGGGTGAAGAAGAATATCAGGCAGCTCAGAACATGAAAGCTAAATACGGCGACATGATCGTTACAGCTACATATCCAGATAACTTCTCTACAGAAACAGAACAGACAATCGCTACAGTAACAAACATGGCAGCTGACCCAGCAGTGAAAGCTATCGTATTCGTACAGGCAGTTCCAGGTGCTACAGCAGCTATCAACAAAGTTAAAGAAACACGTGATGACATTCTTTTCATCGCAGGTGTTTGTGCTGAAGACCCAGCAGTTATTGCTGCAGCAGCTGATATCTGTATGTTAGTAGACGAAATCGCTATGGGTACAACAATCATCGATAAAGCAGCTGAAATGGGTGCTAAGACATTCGTTCACATTTCTTTCGAACGTCACTTAGGTTACGCTACAATCGCTGGTCGTCAGCAGGGCTTCAAAGACAGATGTGCTGAACTCGGTATCGAATACGTTGAAGCAACAGCTCCAGACCCAACAGGTGATGCCGGTGTTACAGGTGCTCAGGGATGGGTAACAGAAAACATTGCAAAATACGTAGAACAATATGGTAAAGACACAGCATTCTTCTGTACAAACTGCTCTATGCAGGTTCCATTAATTCAGCAGGTAG
>CAZYUZ010000334.1:0-1897 GCA_964650775.1 uncultured Lachnoclostridium sp.
GTAATCAGCGGAAATGAAACATTAGAAACAATCTACGCTAAGATTCAGGAATACAACGAAATGTATCGTACAGCAGAATAAGGAGGGGCATATGAAAGCATTAAGAAAATTATTAAATACTGTGCTGAATGTACTCGCCGGAGGAAGCTTTATCGCAATGGTACTCCTTACATGCTGGCAGGTATTCACACGTTATATCTTATCTAACCCATCTTCCTGGTCAGAAGAATTGGTTGGTTATTTATTCGCATGGATGTCACTCTTTGGTGCCTGCCTTGTAACAGGTGAAAGAGGACATATGAACATTCCATTATTAGTGGAAAGAGTTAAACCAGGTTTACAGAAAATTCTTGGTATTTTCGCAGAAATTATCGCATGCAGCTTCGCTATCATTATCTTAGTATACGGTGGCGTGCAGATTTCAAGCCTCGCAATGGGACAGATGACATCTTCCCTTGGCGTACCTATTGGTGTATTCTATGTTGTTATGCCAGTATGTGGTGTTTTAATTGCACTTTATACAATCATTAACATCATTGAAATCGCTAACGGAACAATGTCCGTTATCGTAGCTGACGAAGGTACACAGGCAATTGAAAAAGTAGAAAGAGAAGCAAAGGAGGCACAGAAATAATATGGCAATGCAGGCATTAGCAATCATTCTTGTGGTTATGTTGGCTCTGATGGCTCTTGGAGTGCCAATTTCTTACTCAATTGCAATCTCCTCATTAGCAGCAATCTTACAGACTGTACCATTAGATGTATCAGTATTAACAGCAGCTCAGAGAACATTCGTTGGTATGAGCAAATTCTCTTTAACAGCGATTCCATTCTTTATCCTGGCTGGTAACTTAATGAACCAGGGCGGTATCGCAAAAAGACTTGTAGACTTCGTTATGGCAATCCTCGGTAAATTACCAGGTGCGCTCCTTGTAACAAACGTAGGTACTAACGCATTATTCGGAGCT
This sequence comes from uncultured Lachnoclostridium sp., assembly GCA_964650775.1. Taxonomy (GTDB): domain Bacteria; phylum Bacillota; class Clostridia; order Lachnospirales; family Lachnospiraceae; genus HGM12587. Next base: position 969 of record CAZYUZ010000334.1, read on the forward strand.
ATCTCCGGTTCTGCATCTGCAGCTGCAGCAGCTGTAGGTAGTATGGTACGTGAAGGTGAAGAAGAAATGGGTTACGACCCGGCAGTTTGTGCAGCAACAAACGGTGCTTCTGCTCCTTCAGGACTTTTGATTCCACCTTCAAACGCTCTGATCACATATTCTTTAGCATCAGGCGGTACATCCGTAGCAGCTCTTTTCATGGCTGGTTATGTTCCAGGTATTATCTGGGCGATTGCATGTGTTATTGCAGCAATCATCATCGCTAAGAAAAAAGGCTACAAAGGTCTTCCAGGCAAATTTAACTGGGGTAACTTAGGACGTGCAACACTTGCAGCAATTCCATCACTTTCTCTGATCGTTGTAGTTATCGGCGGTATCATCGCTGGTATCTTCACAGCTACAGAAGGTTCTGCGATCGCTGTAGTTTACGCTTTGATCCTTGGTATCTGCTACAAGAACATCACTCTCAAAGGTTTATGGGATATCATCGTTGATTCTGCAAAGATGTCCGGTATGGTTATCTTCATCATCGGTGTATCAAACATCCTCGGATGGGTTATGGCCTTCACACAGATCCCACAGGCTATCTCCGCAGCACTTTTAGGAGTTACAGACAACCAGATCATCATCCTGCTGATCATGAACGTAATCCTCTTAATCTCAGGTACATTCATGGACGTAACACCAGCGATCCTGATCTTCACACCATTATTCCTTCCAGTTGTTAAAACATTCGGTATGAACCCAGTTCACTTCGGTCTTATCCTTGTTTACAACTTATGTATCGGTAACATTACACCACCAGTTGGTAACACATTATTCGTTGCGATTAAGGTTGGTAAGACATCCCTTGGAAAGGTTATGCCTTACATGTTGATTTATTATGCATTTATCTTAATCGGTCTTATGATGGTTACATACATTCCAGC
>CAZYUZ010000335.1:0-1883 GCA_964650775.1 uncultured Lachnoclostridium sp.
TTTTCTTGTCTTCTCCATCCTCCAACACTTCAAAATCCAGATACTCTACAATTTCTTCCTCTTCGGTTTCTATTTCCTCAATAATCTCTGTCTCTAAAAGTACATCCGATTCAGTATTTACTGGTTCTTGCGACGTCGCAACAGGTTCTGTTGCCGATTCTTCCTCCAAAACTCTGTCCAATTCAATATTTACCGGTTCTTTTTCCCCTTTATAACTGCTCCAGTCCACAGCCTGTCCGCATTCTGGGCATACAAGACTTACTTCCAATCCCGAATCCGGTTCATTCAGACTACATCCACATTCACCACAATAAGCATCATCGCACAATCCCCTGATATCCGGTTTCTTTTTTACCTGCCTTACCTCATGAAGTTTCTGGTACTCTTCAAAAATCATTTTCACTGCAATGTCCGGAGCATAAACTGCCAGCACTTCCCCGGTATTCCGCTCTACCAGTTCATCCTTACCATCACCTGTAAAAAACACCTTATTTCCATATTTGACAGGTACATCCCATTCCAGCTTTTCTTTTATGATTTCAATGACTTCCCCTTCCAGTTCTCTGGAAACCTTAAATATATCTGCATATGCACCCTGCGTATAATGAATCAATACTTTCCGAAGCATTTCCAATTCTTCTGTTGTGGCTCCCGTCTTTTTCAACTGACGTATTTCCTCTACAGTCATATCCACAGTCACCTTCTGCTCCACTTCCTCACTTTTGATAGTGAGCATTTCCTGCAGCTGACTTTTGCTGTACATACTGTATTTTTCCAATATGATTGGTGAATTTCCACCTACAGAATACTTTTTATTCATGTTAATGGCCCTGGAGGCTTCGCTCTTTTTTAATCCGAACTCCGTTTCTGCCATTTCCCATATGGTGGCATATCCGTGTTTTTTACATTCTTCATCTTCCCAGATACTCCGGATCCAATAGCCTGCCTCCACAAAAGACCCTACCATGTTTGACAGCTTTTCTCTTGCAAGCTCTATCTTTTCTGTATAGCTGGCGTTTTTATACCATACTACTTCCACATTTTTCCCTGACTCCATCTTCCCTCCTTAACCTGACACATTTCTGTCCCTTTCAAAATCGAATTCATATGCCTGCTCCAGATTCTGGATTCCTCTTGCTTTTAATCTCTGAATCACTCCATGGATATAATTCCAATTCATTGCATTTGCACTGACAGAACATTCAAAAGCATATTTAAAAAGGTCTTCATTATCCTTACTGATACCCACCGTATGATTCCGGATACTAATCAGGAATCCCCGTGCAATATCACACTCTGCATCCGTGGCTTTCCTTCCCCAATATTTCTCCACTAAGGATGCTGTTATTTCTCTTACGCGCGCACGCACATCACCATCATCATATAAATTATTTGATTCATTTCCTTTTATTTCTTTTGTGTCATATTTCACGGATTTATTACTATTTTTCCCCGATTTATTCTCTTTTTTCGCGGATATTACCTCATTTTGGGTAACTTTAATACAAGCAGCGGTTTCATTCTCATCCAAAAGCCAGATATCTCCATTTACATATACATCCCGCTTTAAACTTTTCACTGCTTCCTGATATCGTTTCTGTATTCCCGGTGAGGTAATGATAGTGTCCGGATTGTTCGAAGCTCTGATTTCTATTTTTACAATCAGTCCTCTGTCAATAAAGAATTTCATTACCTGCTCTATGAACCCTTCCTTGAGATTTAATCCCATTGCATCGTCAATGAGATCCTCATTCCACCTTGTATAATATCCATTGCGGTATATTTCTGTCAGAAGATAAATATATAATAGGAGACCACTGTTTCCATATCTGGAATGCAGTCGTTTTATCCTCTTATCCGCATAGAAAAAATCTGTATCAAAG
>CAZYUZ010000336.1:0-1853 GCA_964650775.1 uncultured Lachnoclostridium sp.
GCACCATTTTTGTTACAATATGTGATGTTTCCGCTTTCTTTGTTAATATGTACAACGAGCTTTTCTGTAATCACTCCCCATCCAGTCTGGTTTTCATACCATTCACAGTTTCCTTGAAAATCTTCAATTTTTTCGACCATATCAGATGGCTCTTTTACTTCATCCAAGATAGTATACACAACTCGTATAATATCTTTACGAATCAGTTGTATCATATAAGTGCCGTATTGATTTTTCCATTTCATCCAGTATCTGCTTTGTTCTGTCTTTTCTATCATTTTTGATATATCCTTTTATCCTCTAAATTTCATTTGAACTCTTCTCCGTCTCTTCCACCAGAGGCATCAAATCAGCCATCACTAAAAGATTGGATGTCTCGCTCCAGCAAGAGCCATTGAATACTCCACCGACACAGCGTTCCCCTTCCCAGTCGGACATATTGACTCTCTCACAAATATATCCAGGTGGAAGCGTTTCTCGCTCTACCGTCTTTTCACTGTCTTCTAACAAGGATGCATCTTTTGGAACATCCCACGCCAGAATCGGTCGTTCTTCTGTAGACATATACTGACTGATTGTCAATGTAATATCCTTGCATAATTCGAGATATTCCCTTTTGCCTGTCCACTTGTAAAGCTTATAAAGACTGTCACCTGAGAGGGTACAGATTCCCGGTGCTGAATGCTTATTCTGCACATTAGCAAAAACAGAACCCACCGTTTTCATTTCCAAACGTGCAAATTCGCTTTTTTCAGGAAATGAATAATTGTAGGAAACTACCCAGCTGCTAGAAAAATGAGCCATAAATTCTGCCCGTTCCAACCATTGTTTATCCTCTGTAATGTCATAAAGTACCACCATACTTTCAAGCAGGGCAAAGGCACTTTCACTGTCAGGACACTGCAATATTTCTTCCGGCCCTCCGGTTGTATAACCGCTTAATGCATCTCTTGCATAGTAAAACTCTGCAGCTTTCATCGCTGTTTCCAGATATATAGGTTCCTCAAACCAGCGGTATGCTTCTGCAAGAGCTGCCGGGACGATCGCGCCGCAAGTAGAACCACCCACAATTAATTCTCCTGTCTCTAAATCTACAAACTGGCCAAATTGACCATAGGTATCCCATAGCTTTACAAATGCATCTGCAAGCCGCTTTGTTCCATCCAGAAAATTTTGTGGAATTGGAAGATTTCTTTCACAAATCAACGCAAAATGACGGAACAGAAAATAAAGCACATCACCCGATTTTCTAATCAAATGCCAGTTCTCTGTGCCAGGATACTCAAATCCAATATCCAATATCTTTCCATGCTCATCTGTTCTTTCATAAAAAAATCCACTTGGCGCCTGAGTTCTAAAAAGGTGATTCAGGGTAAGCATTGAACGTCTCCATTCCATCTCCCCGCCAAGTTTCATCAGTGGATAGGTTGTAATTGCTCCACCAACCCAGCCCGGCTGCCATGTGAATTTTGAAGCACCAATGACATCGGAACTATAAAATTTGCCTTTATCTGCCCAATTGAATCGATTAAATTTATTTTTCTGAATTTCAAATTGCGTTCTCCACGGTAAAACTTCCGGTCTTGATGCATCCATTCCCATGCATTTTCGATGTTCAAAGAAAAAGCGGTAAAAATGTTGTATGCTGTTACATTTAATTTCATAGATTTCAAATGGAATCAGTATCTCTTCCTCTTTTCTAAAACAAATACCTTTTTCGCTTGTTTTCTCCATTTTAGGCCAACGATATTTTTTCGTTCTGCGATGAGGATATTGAATCCACATGCATCCATCTTCGTATACTAGGCCCAAATTGTGATTATTGACTTGCTGCACTGTATATAGCAAACCTG
>CAZYUZ010000337.1:0-1817 GCA_964650775.1 uncultured Lachnoclostridium sp.
GGAATCACTTATTACGAATCTTTATGGATTCATTATTGATTTTAATCTTTAATTGGCCGATTGGACAAACGATTGGTAAGAAATCCTTTTCAATCAGGTCCAAAAGAATCTGTGGATTTACATCAGTAATTTCACCTACAAATCCAATATCTTCACCGTTAGAATAACGTTTTTTAACCTTTAAAAGTCCACCATCTTTACCACTGATTCCGGCACCTTTGACACCAAGCTCCTGTACGTGGCACACAAGTTCTTTGTTCACTTTATTAAGAACCATTTCTGCAAGTTCCATAGTTTCTGCATCTGTCACGCGAAGTCCGTTTACGAACTGTGGCTGCATGCCTACTTTCTGCACCCAGCGGCTGATTTCCTTTCCGCCTCCATGAACAATGATCGGTTTGAAACCTACCAATTTTAACAGTACCACGTCAGCAATGACTTTTTTCTTTAATTCTTCATCTGCCATGGCACTTCCGCCGTATTTTACAACGATAATTTTTCTGTTAAAGCGCTGGATATATGGCAATGCTTCAATGAGCACATTGGCTTTCTCCAGATATTTGTTTAATTTTTCTTCCATAATTTACGATCTCCTCTATCTCTGACGCTAAATGCGTCTTTCAAATATCACAATTACGAACGGTAATCTGCGTTGATTTTTACATAATCATAAGTCAAGTCACAGCCCCATGCAGTTGCGCTTGCATCGCCCATCTTCATATCAGCAATGGCTGTTACCTCTTCTTCTGATAAGATTTTTGTTGCCACTTCTTCAGAATATCCTGTAGACACCCCGTTTTCGATAATTTTCAGCTTTCCGGCTGCACTTTCAAAATACAGGTCTACCTTTTCAGGATCGAACTGCACGCCTGAATATCCGAGTGCACAAAGGATACGTCCCCAGTTTGCATCATGTCCGTAGATTGCTGCTTTTGTAAGGGATGATGTTACAACCGATTTACTTAAAATAACTGCATCTTCTTTGGAAGCCGCACCTACAACCTTCACTTCAAAGAGTGCGGTTGCACCTTCGCCGTCACCAGCGATTTTTCTTGCCAGAAATGTATTTACGAAATTTAATGCTTCACAGAATGCTTTGTAATCTTCATTTTCTTCTGTAATTTCTGCATTGCCTGCCATACCATTTGCAAGAAGTAATACCGTATCATTTGTAGAAGTATCCCCATCTACAGAAACCATATTATAGGTATCTTTTACATCTTCCTGTAATGCTTTTAAAAGTAACTCCTTTGAGATATTCACATCCGTGGTTACAAATCCGAGCATTGTACACATATTTGGATGAATCATACCGGAACCTTTGCACATACCGCCGATGGTCGCTGTTTTGCCGCCAACTTCGAATTCCACTGCAATTTCTTTATTTACGGTATCCGTTGTCATGATTGCTTTGGAAGCTAAGGTACCATGTTCTAAAGATGCGCCTTTTGCTTCTGAGAGCATAGTAACACCTGCCAAAATTTTATCCATAGGAAGCTGCATACCGATGACACCTGTGGATGCAACTAAAACAGATTCTTCCGGAATGCCAAATGCTTTTCCCGCTGCTTTCGCAGTATCCAGACAGTAGCCATAGCCTTCTGCACCTGTGCATGCATTGGCAACACCTGCATTGATAATGACTGCCTGTGCGTATTCTGATTCATGTACTACCTTATAGTCCCATTTTACCGGAGCTGCTTTTACCACATTGGTTGTAAATGTGCCCGCTGCCTTACATGGTACTTCACTGTATACAAGTGCCATATCCATTCTGTTCTTATCACTATATTCAATTATTTTTCTCAAACGTTCTA
>CAZYUZ010000338.1:0-1800 GCA_964650775.1 uncultured Lachnoclostridium sp.
CACTTCTTGATACAGTTTGTCCAATCGTTGCAGATATCAAACTTGGTGATACAGATGTTGAAGAAACAATCAAACCATTATTAACAAACAAAGCAATCTTTGGTGTTGACCTTTACGAAGTAGGTCTTGCAGATATCACAGTTCAGTACTTCAAAGAACTCATCGCTGGACCAGGCGCTATCAGAGCAACACTTAAAAAATACGTTTAAGGAGAAATAATATGCATTCAGCAATTTTAGAAAAAATTAAAAAAGTTGGTATCGTTCCAGTAGTAGTACTTGAAGATGCAAAAGACGCAGCTCCACTTGCAAAAGCATTAATCGAAGGCGGTCTTCCATGTGCAGAAGTAACATTCAGAACAGCTTGTGCTGAAGAATGTATCAAAATCATGCATGATGAATATCCGGAAATTCTTCTTGGAGCAGGTACAGTTTTAACAACAGATCAGGTTGACCGTGCAGTTGCAGCAGGTGCTGAATTTATCGTTAGCCCAGGTTTCGATCCGGAAATCGTTGATTACTGTATTTCTAAAAACATTCTTGTATTACCAGGATGTATTACACCATCAGAAGTAGCTCAGGCTGTTAAGAGAGGACTTAAGATCGTTAAATTCTTCCCAGCAGAACAGTTCGGTGGACTTTCTACATTAAAAGCTTTAGCAGCTCCTTACGTTGGACTTCAGTTCATGCCAACAGGCGGCGTTAGCCCTAAGAACGTAAGAGAATACCTTTCATACAACAGACTCGTTGCTTGCGGCGGAAGCTGGATGGTAAAAGGTGACTTAGTAAAAGCTGGAAACTTTGATGAAATCGTTAAACTTACTAAAGAAGCAGCTGATATCGTAAAAGAAATCAGAGGCTAGTCTGGAATTACGGAGTGATTCCGACATGCAAAAAATTTGAAAGGCAAATTTTTTGTTTCCTTAAGTTAAATAATAAGTAAAAGGCGGCTCCTCAGTTGAGGAGCCGTTTTTTAGATTTATAAGGATTCCCCGGTAGTGGTTTGGAGGAATGAGGAATAGTTAGGTTATATAGTTGGGTTAGATTTGGGTTAGATTGTACAAAAAGATTGACAAAAAGATTTAGAATATGTTAAAATGCAACAAATAATAATGGGATGTTATCAGTTGAGTGTTTCGGGAGAGATCTGATATAATTAATTGAAGGCGCCGAAGGGGAATGCGTAAACTCTCAGGCAAAAGGACCGAAACAGGATGATACTCTGTAGAGTATGGTGAGACCATACGCCGAAGGTGCAACCGGGTTATTTGCTCGGGAATCTCTCAGGTTTTTAGCAGAGGCACAGAATATGAAGATATTTTGTGTCTCTTTTATTTTGTCTTTTTTTTAACATAGATGCTGGGTTTACTATATCGAAAGGGGTAACAACATGATTATTACGCAGAAAAAACCATTGGAAGAAGTGCTTTCCATGTTAGATGGTGTGAAAAAGGTCGCTATTGTTGGATGTGGAAATTGTGCTGCAGCATGCCAGACCGGTGGAGAAAAAGAAGTGCAGGAAATGAAAGTGTTTTTGGAAGAACGGGGCTTTGAAGTGACAGCGACTGTGGTACCTGAAGAATGCTGTCATAAAATGCTTGTAAAGAAAGATACAAAGGTACTTCGTGATTGTGGAGCAGAAGCTGTAATCGGAATGTCATGCGGAGATGGTGTACAGACGGTGGCAGATAATATTCAGCTTCCAATTTATCCGGCGAACAACACGATGTTCCTGGGGCAGATTGAACGTGTGGGAATTTTCCATGAATATTGTAAAATGTGCGGAGATTGCGTACTAGGC
>CAZYUZ010000339.1:0-1797 GCA_964650775.1 uncultured Lachnoclostridium sp.
TGAGCCCCTCCGGCTGTGGGCCCCTCGAGCATCCACAGCACAACCACTAACGATACTATACCTTAAGCCATCGAAGATGTCAAACGGTTTTTATGAAAGTGGTAATAGTATTTTATGGAGCAATTTTCAATTTATTCTTATTCGCTTCTAAATATTGTTCTTTATATTTCTGTGCCAGTTCCGGCTTTCTCCATCGCACATAAAGAGAATGTAAGTATCGGTACACGGTCTTCATATAATCATTATCGGTTCCCATTACATCAGCGATGATAGTTTCAGCAGAGAGTAAATGGTGTTCCGCTTCGGTAGCCTTTCCTTCTCGATAGCATAAGATGCCGAACATCGTCTGGCAGAATCCATAGTCCAGGCTGTCTTCACTTTCGTACTCGGATATAAGTGATTCATATAGGGACAACAGTTCTCTTGCCTGTGTAAGTTCATTGCTGATGATCAGCATATTTGCAAGGTTTGCCATCTGCTGTAACGTATCGTGGGATTCCATCAGCCCCAAATGTTCATATTTTTTACGGATTTCAAAAGCCTTTTTCAATGCTTCCGCAGCTTCTGTTATCTTTTTCAGATAGAGATAAGTGTTGGAGAGATTGTTATACAGGTTGGAGAGTAGTGTAATAACACGTACATCTTCTGTGTTTTCTGCTTCTATGATTTGAATGGCTTTTAATTGCTTTTTCAGAGCATTGGCATATTCTTTTCTAAGAACGAATAATTCTGCTTTATAATCCAACAGCAATGCTTTATCACGAGGCGTGCTTAGCTGGTGTTGCTCCATCATAAAGGAGATACGTTCTACCAATTTTGGTAAATAATCCATCACAAGATATTTCTCAAAATATGGGAATGCGTCCTGTAAAAAGAGCAGATATTCTTCCGGCATATCTACAATGACACGTTCAATGACACTCACCAGGGATTTCACAACCATTTCCGGTCTTCGTACTTCCAATCCGTGTACCAGACAGATAAGATGTAGGCTATTCATCAGCTTGGAACAAGCTGTCATTGTCGGAAGGGTTTCCTCGAAGGCAATCTCCTGTATCAATGGATGAAGACTAATCTTTTTGTTTTCTGTGTCATCCGTAATAAAACCATATTGAATCAAATGATTTACAGCGTTCAGATTTTCCAGTTGCAGCCATTGTTTGAATGCAGCCTTTCGTACACCGGAAGCCGGCAGTAAGCAGAGGTTACGGAGAATATCCAACTGTTCTTCTGATAATCTGCTCAGTTGTAGTAACTTATGCAGATGTTCCAGCATTCTTCCATAGGAGAAGGTTTCATCTTTATATAGTTCCACTTCTTCTGAAATATCAGTACGGATACCTGTAGTTTTTAGTTCATACAGAAATTCTTCCATATCCATACCGCTGGCTTCCAAGGTAAGAGCAGCAAGAGATACGGTAAGAGTGTGTGCATTTAATAAATCAATGATTTCTTCTACAACTTTCGGTTCGGATTTGGAGGACGGACATTGTCGGTAGAATAATTCACATAATTCCTTTTCTTTATTCAGTTCTTTTAATTCTAACGTATTGTATGCAGTTGGCTTACATCTTGTGGTTACGAGTACCTGGAATCGATTCTTTATAAATTCACGGAAGAAAGAATCATCCTTTGGCAGAACATTAAAATTGTCAATAATGATTAGACTGTCCGGATATAATGTTTGCAGTATTTTATAGTGTGATTCAAACAATTCCGTTTCTGTCATTTCAGCAGTATCCGAAGCAAATTCCAGTTCTGCGATACATTTCTTTAAGCTGCCTGTGTAGTACAGAT
>CAZYUZ010000340.1:0-1796 GCA_964650775.1 uncultured Lachnoclostridium sp.
GTTAGCGATGTACATTCTGTCACCGAATAACTGTGTGATCAATTTAGCGTATGGAGTTTCACCACATCCTGCACATGCACCAGAGAACTCAAGTAATGGAGTCTTGAACTGAGATCCTTTAACTGTTGCTTCTTTAAATTTAGCGATAACATCTTCTTTTTCTGGTAATGTTACTGCGTAATCGAAGTATTTCTGGAGACCAACGTTTGCTTCCATGTTTTCCATAGCGATAGCTTTTGCACCCTTCTTGCCTGGACAAACATTTACACAAGAACCACATCCTGTACAGTCAAGAGCTGATACAACGATAGCGAATTTCTTGTCTGCCATACCTGTCATAGGTACTACTGTCATTCCTTCTGGAGCTGCTGCAACTTCTTCTTCTGTCATAGCAACTGGACGGATTACAGCGTGAGGACATACATAAGCACATCTGTTACACTGGATACAGTTTTCTGGGTTCCATACTGGGATATCTACTGCGATACCACGTTTTTCAAATGCAGCTGCACCTGAAGGTGTTGTACCATCTACATAATCTTTAAATGCAGATACTGGTAATTTGTTACCTTCCTGAGCGTTAACTGGAATCTGAATATTGTTAACGAAATCAACTACTGCAGAATCGCCTGCTACAGATTTTCCTAAGAATTCATCTTCGCAGTCTTTCCAGCTTTCTGGAATCTGGATTTCAACGATCTGTTTTGCACCAGCGTCAATAGCGTCATAGTTCATCTGAACGATCTTATCACCCTTCTTGCCGTAAGAAGCTTTTGCAGCTGCTTTCATTAAAGCGTTTGCTTCTTCGCCTGGGATGATGTTTGCTAATTCGAAGAATGCAGACTGAAGAACTGTGTTGATACGTCCGCCTAATCCGATTTCTTTACCAATCTTGATACCGTCGATTACATAGAACTTAATGTTGTGTTCTGCCATGTATCTCTTAGCCTGTCCTGGTAAATGTTTTTCAATACCTTCCATATCCCATGGGCAGTTAAGTAAGAATGTACCGCCGTCTTTCAGATCCTGTACCATGTTGTATTTACGTACATAGGATGGGTTATGGCAAGCAACAAAGTTAGCTTTGGAGATAAGGTATGTAGACTTAATTGGGTCTTTACCAAATCTTAAATGAGAAATTGTAACACCGCCGGATTTCTTTGAGTCATAATCAAAGTAAGCCTGTGCGTACATATCTGTGTTATCACCAATGATCTTGATAGAGTTCTTGTTAGCACCTACTGTACCGTCAGCACCAAGACCCCAGAATTTACAAGAGATTGTGCTTTCTGGAGCAACAGAGATTGGAGCACCAACTTCAAGAGAAAGGTTTGTAACGTCATCCACGATACCGATTGTGAATTTAGCCTTTTCTGTATTTTTGTATACTGCAACGATCTGTGCTGGTGTTGTATCTTTAGAACCTAAACCGTAACGTCCCATGAATACTGGAACTGCATCGAATTTAGAGCCTTTTAATGCTGCAACAACGTCTAACCATAATGGTTCACCAAGAGCACCTGGTTCTTTTGTTCTATCTAATACTGTGATCTGTTTTACAGAATCTGGAATAGCTGCGATTAAAGCTTCTGCTGAGAATGGTCTGTAAAGACGAACTTTTACTAAACCTACTTTTTCGCCAGCTGCCATTAAGTAATCAACTGTTTCGTCGATTGTTTCACAAACTGAACCCATAGCAACGATTACGTGTTCTGCATCAGCTGCACCGTGGTAGTTGAAGAGTTTGTAATCTGTACCGAGTTTTGCGTTTACTTTATCCATGTATTCCTGTACGA
>CAZYUZ010000341.1:0-1763 GCA_964650775.1 uncultured Lachnoclostridium sp.
GTCAGAAGGGGGCTTACAAGGTACTTCAGAATGCAAAGGAATGTGCTGACAAGTATGCAGGATATGCTGTTTTCGATAATTCTGGGAAGAAAGTGTATGATTCCTGCAAAACGAAGGCTTATCGTGTGCGAGTGGATATTCCAAATCTCAATATCAGAAAGGGTCCTGGTATTCATACGGTAAAAACAGGGGAGTTTTCCGGAGTTGGTGTATTTACCATTGTTGCAGAAAGCAACGGTCCTGGTTCTAAGAAAGGCTGGGGAAAACTGAAAAGTGGAAAAGGCTGGATTAGCCTTGATTATACGGAAAGAATTTAAAAATATGCTGGTTGTAGGAAGAATTTCTTACGACCAGCATTATTTTTTGATTTATAGGAAAGTTCGCAAAATATAAAAGATAGTGTATAATGAGTAAGAAATAAAAAATGACATGACAAAAGAGCGAAGGAGGGCTTCGCCATGACGTTGTTTATGCCGTTTTTTGTTTCGGTTCAGGGTGACTGCACTATCTGACTATATTGAAGCAAGTGTGATTTTGGATTTATCCAGAGCGCATGGCTTTTCGGTATTGTTCAAATAGTGCAGTTTTTTTGTAGTAAACTTCCAGAACCGACATGGAAGAACCACATGAAGTACAGTGCAACGGATCATAACCAAAAGAAAGAAGAATAGAGGCACGCCAGTTGCAGTGTCGTAAAAGAAAACGCTGTTTTTCTTTGGAGATACATCGTCTCAGATTTTTTTCCTGTTTATGATGTTTGGCATAAAGCCCATAGTAGCGGAGCATTTTAAAATGTTTTTCAGGGATATGAACGATAAGGCGTTTAATAAAATCCATTGCTGGAATGCATTCAGTTATCGTTTGATTATCTTCGTGTCTGGTGTAATGAAAAGTGACCGTATCACCATCATAATCATCAATACGGGAAGTTGCGATTACAGGACGCCCAAGATAACGGCTGATATATTTGATAGTTATATCAGGAGTGCATTCGTTAGGTTCTGCTCTGACATAGAAGCCGTCAGGATATTTTTTGTACAATTCATTTTTTAGTTTTTTGAAAGACTTATCTAAGTGGGCAGAAAGCTGTTCCAGAAGGACTTTGCGGAAAGCAAGACGTAGAAACTTATAGTCAAAGTGAGTGATAGAACGCCAGGCAAAAAAGTTGCCAGCGGCACCTTCTGAGATAAGTGCATGAATGTGAGGATTCCATTTGAGATCACGACCAAAAGTATGCAGGACACAGATAAAACCAGGTGTAAAGTGTTCGCGTTTATTCATTTGAAAGAACATGCGGAGGACGACATCTCGAACAGAATGAAAAAGCACATTTAAGAGAGAACGCTCCCTAAGAAAAAAGATACGTAATTCTTCAGGGATGGTGAAAACACAGTGCCGATGGGTGCATGAAATGAGCTTAAAAGACATATTTAAAGAGCGTTGTTGATTGTAACGATTGCCGCAAGAAGGACAGAAACGACTTTTGCAACGAAAAGGAACAAATTTAAGATTGCCACAGCAAGGGCAGCCATACATGGCACCACCTTGAGAAGGGTCACCACAAGAAATCATCCTGTCAATGTTTTCAATAACAGAAGGACGAGGATGAAGCTCATACAAAATATGTTCATAATAATCAGAAAAAATATCTTGAAGTACATTACTCATGTATTCATTTTACACTAAAAAGAAGCAAAGAAAAACCCACCCCTCAAAGATTGAGGGGCAGGGGAGTTGAGAGTGTGTACTACACACTATTTTTA
>CAZYUZ010000342.1:0-1741 GCA_964650775.1 uncultured Lachnoclostridium sp.
AGAGCATTACAGGAATTCGTTGATGAAATGAGTAACTGGTATGTTCGCCGCAGCCGTGATCGTTTCTGGGCAAAAGGCATGGAACAGGATAAGATCAATGCGTACATGACTCTGTACACAGCACTTGTGACAATCTCTAAGACAGCAGCGCCTATGATTCCGTTCATGACAGAAGACATTTATCAGAATCTTGTTCGCAGCGTTGATAAGACAGCACCGGAAAGTATTCATTTATGCGACTTCCCAGTGGCAGATGAAACACTCATTGATAAAGACTTAGAAGCTGCAATGGAAGAAGTTCTTGATATCGTAGTTATGGGTCGTGCGGCAAGAAATGCTGCAAACATCAAGAACCGTCAGCCAATCGGAACAATGTTCGTAAAGGCAGAAAACAAACTTGATGATATGTATCAGGAAATCATCGCTGACGAATTAAATGTGAAGAATGTAACATTCACAGATGATGTCAGAGATTTCACATCTTATACATTTAAACCACAGCTTAAGACCGTTGGACCAAAATACGGCAAGTTCCTCGGCGGCATTAAGCAGTATCTTGCACAGGTAGATGGCAACGAAGCTATGGATACTCTGAACGCAAGCGGTTGCATTACATTTGACTTAAATGGTACATCTGTGGTATTATCCAAAGATGACCTGTTAATCGACATGGCACAGAAGGAAGGCTATGTATCTCAGGCTGATAACAACATGACTGTTGTATTAGATACAAATCTGACAGAAGAACTCATTGAAGAAGGTTTCGTTCGCGAAGTCATCAGCAAGATTCAGACAATGAGAAAAGAAGCAGATTTTGAAGTGACCGATAAGATTGTCATCTATGTAAGCGGAAATGACAAAGTTTCCGATATTGTTAAGGCAAATGCCGAAGCTATTATGAGCGATGTTATGGCCCTTGATATTAAAGTTGGAGAGCTTGCTGGTTACAGCAAAGAATGGAATATCAACGGGGAAACTGTAAGCATCGGCGTAGAAAAGTAGGAGGATATTATGAGCAAAAGAACTTTTGACAAAGAAATGTTTAAAAGAAGCGTCCTTTACAATGTAAAGACACTTTTCAGAAAAGACATTTCTGAAGCAACAAAACAGCAGATTTTCCAGGCAGTATCCTATGCAGTAAAAGACTCCATTATGGACGCTTGGATTGCTACTCAGAAAGCATATGACGAACAGGATCCAAAGACTGTTTACTACATGTCAATGGAATTCTTAATGGGTCGTGCTTTAGGTAACAACTTAATCAACTTAACTTACTATGATGAAGTGAAGGAAGTATTAGAAGAACTTGGCTGTGACATCAACGTGATCGAAGATGAAGAACCAGATGCAGCTCTTGGTAATGGTGGTCTTGGACGTCTGGCAGCATGTTTCCTTGATTCCCTTGCTACATTAGGATACTCTGCATATGGCTGTGGTATCCGTTACCGTTACGGTATGTTCAAACAGAAAATCGTTGATGGATATCAGGTAGAAGTACCAGATCAGTGGTTAAAGAATGGTAACCCATTCGAACTTCGTCGTCCGGAATATGCAAAAGAAGTTAAATTTGGTGGATACATTGAAACTTCTTATGTAAATGGCAACTACCATTTCGAACACAAAAACTACCAGTCTGTACTCGCAGTACCAGTAGATATGCCAATCGTTGGTTACGGCAACAACATCGTAAACACACTTCGTGTTTGGGATGCAGAAGCAATCAACAACTTCCAGTTAGACC
>CAZYUZ010000343.1:0-1735 GCA_964650775.1 uncultured Lachnoclostridium sp.
GAACGAAAGAACCAGATTATACATCGTTTGTTTTGTCTGCATGATTGTTTTGATGAATTTGAGGAGATTTATCATCGTCAGCTGCACAATATGAAAAGAGCATATGATCATCTCGATCAGGAAGTTTGTTTATCGGAATATGTATATTATAAGAATTATGACTATTCAGAAGTTTCTTTGCCGCAAATGGAAGAATTGCCGAGTTTTATAGTAAATTCAGTATTTTCTTATGAGCAGGAAGGTATTCTTGGAGAGATATTATCCTCTTTTAACTTTGGACAAAAAATTATGTTTTGGGCAAATAAATCAAAAATTTTAGATTCATTACAAAATGAGTTTGAGACACAGATCAACCAAATGGAGCAGGCGATCAGAGCACAGCTGCATGAATATCAAAAGGAACGAGAGCAGAGAAGCCGATTAATTCTGACAAATTCCTACGAAAAAATAGTAGGCGAACCAAAGTGCATAGAAGAAGTATTGCGGACGATGCGAAACAGTATCGGACTATTTGAAGAAGCTGAAAAATTAGATGTTCATTTATATGAAATGCTGATGAGAAAGGATTAGGAAAAACGATGGGGAATCAAATCAATACATTATTAGAACAGTCACCATTGGAGAGATTGTTTGAACAGAATAGTAATATACTCAGCGAATTTGAGAAAAAAACATATCAGGAGATCCGTGATGTCGTAAAACAAAGCGAGATGCAGAAAAGGGAACCGGTTCGTTTGGTTTTAGCAGGAGAGGTAAAAGCGGGAAAGTCCTCCCTGCTAAATGCTTTGGCCGGTTGTGAAGTAGCATATACAGACATTTTGGAGGCTACTTGCGCAGTGAGTGAAATACGCTATGGCGCGAAAGAGCAGGTGGATATTTTTTATCAGAATGGAACCAAAGAACATATGTCATCCATTTTGGAATATCGTGAATGGATGGGAAAAAACTGCAGGGATATGGAGTATTTTGCAGCTATTCATCATATTGAAGTCATGGCACCAACAGAGCGATTAAATGAGCTGATTCTGGTGGATAGTCCGGGGCTTTTATCTTTACGGGAAGAAAATGCATCCAAAACACAAGAATTTATGGCAAAAGCAGATGTGTTTGTATGGGTATTAAATGGAACCAAGATAGGACAGGAAGATGTCTATGAAGAACTCGAGGCACTAGAGCGATTTGGAAAACCGATTTTATGTGTGGTAAATAAAAAAGATCTGCTGTCTTCTTCCGCAGAACGTATTATTTCTTATGTTCAGGACGATTTGGGGGATTTGGTGCAGCACATTTTTCTGGTAAGCGCAAAAGAGGGAAATGACAGCAGAGTAAGTGGAAACACTGCATTATGGACCAGCTCCGGTCTTGAGGAATTTTATGAATATCTCACAACGAAAATAGAACGCAGACAAACCAGTTTGAAGTCTGTCATTGAGATACAAACGCAGATACGTCAGATAGAAAAAGAACTCTACTTACATAAAGCAGTAAAAGAGCGTGTATTAAAGCAATATAATCAGTTCATGGATGACATCAAAGTAATTGCACAAAAAAAGACATCCATCGATCAGGATGTTAAGAAAAACCTGCAGAACTGGATAAAGTCACGCTTTTTCAAAAGAGAGCAGGGAAAACTCTTAGCAGCTGCAAATGAGGAACAGCTTCAGATACTTTTAGATGAATATTGCAGCAATGAATACATTGATAGTGTTCTGCAGGAGAAGTACAAACAATTATG
>CAZYUZ010000344.1:0-1730 GCA_964650775.1 uncultured Lachnoclostridium sp.
ACAGGCAGAACGTACTGGTATTCCATATCAGACACTTATTAATTTGTATCTGACTGATTGTGTGGCAAATAAAAGAGAATTACAATTATCGTGGTCTTAATACAAATGTTCTGAGGTGTGGTGAAGAGTAATGAGAAGCCATGCGTTTATAACAAATTTGCAACATTTCACCCATATAGTCCAGTAAATACGGGCTTTTACAGTTCTCAAAGAGATAATATGGCACGAAGTGCCAACGAGGAAAAACGAAGTTTTTTCGAGTATGGAGTATTCAACCTCTCAGACATACGTCTGGGAGGTTTTTTTGTGCAAAAAAATATGCATTCATGCAAAAAACTGACAAGACACCCGCAAATTGTACCAGAAGAAAACCGGATAAAAAACTTAATTTTTTGGCGGTCTGACGGATTTTGGAATTGAAAGTTGTGCAAAACAGACAAAAATACAATGCAAAATGTGAAAGTATTGACAAAAACTACAAAGGGTGATAACCTAAATCATAAGGGAAATCCCCTTGAGAGCAGTCTGCAAACGCTTGCAAAACATTGCAAGAGTGTCTTGCGGACAAATTACATTAATAGGGAGGAAACATACATGAAAAAAGTAATCGCTCTTTTATTGTCCCTGACAATGGTTGTTGGAATGTTAACAGCTTGCGGCGCTAAAGAAGAAGCAGCAGAAGCACCAGCAGCAACAGAAGAAGCTGCAACAGAAGAAGCAGCACCAGCAGCAGACGGATCAGTTTACTACTTAAACTTCAAACCTGAACAGAACGACGCTTGGCAGGCATTAGCAAAAGCTTACACAGAAGAAACAGGCGTTCCTGTAACAGTAGTAACAGCAGCTTCCGGTGAATATGAAACAACATTAATGGCTGAAATGGGTAAATCCGAAGCTCCAACATTATTCCAGGTTAACGGTCCTGTAGGTCTTGCTAACTGGAAAGATTACTGCTACGATTTAGCAGGATCTGATGTTTACGGAGAACTCACAAGTGATTCCTTCGCGCTCAAAGAAGGCGATGTAGTTTATGGTATTAGCTACGTAATCGAATCTTACGGTATCATTACTAACAAAACTCTCTTAGCAGAAGCTGGTTATGCGCCAGAAGATATCGCTTCTTTCGCAGACCTTAAAGCAGTAGCAGAAGACATCACAGCTCGTAAAGACGAATTAGGATTTGCAGCATTCTCTTCAGCAGGTATGGACGGATCTTCTGACTGGAGATTCAAAACACACTTAGCAAACCTTCCAATCTACTTAGAATATCAGGCAGATGGAATTGGTACAACAGATGCAATCAAAGGTGACTTCTTAGATAACTACCGTGCAATCTGGGATCTCTACATCAACAACTCTACATGTGATCCAGCAGACCTTTCTGCTAAAACAGGTGATGACTCTCGTAACGAATTCTTAGCTGGCGAAGCAGTATTCTTCCAGAATGGTTCTTGGGAATACGGCAGCTTAACAGCTGAAGGCGCTTACACAGATGATGAACTTGTTATGATTCCAATCTATGTTGGTGCAGGCGATGAAGCAAACCAGGGTCTTTGCACAGGTACAGAAAACTACTGGTGTGTAAATGCATTCGCAGCTGAAGAAGATATCCAGGCTACATTAGACTTCATCTACTGGTGTGTAGCTTCAGAAAAAGGAACAACAGCTATGGCTAACGACATGGGATTCGTAATTCCATTCAAAGCAGCAGTTGAATCTCCAAACTTATT
>CAZYUZ010000345.1:0-1727 GCA_964650775.1 uncultured Lachnoclostridium sp.
GCAAGCGCTTCAGGAGTTGCACCATCACCAAGAATCATTCTTGCCGGGTCACCCGGTGTTAAAAAGTTAATCGTAAAAACGATAACCATAACACCTAATAAAACTGGAATCATCATTAAAAGTCTTTTTCCAATATATTTGGCCACTTGTTTTCTCTCCTTCTCTTTATTTATAATCTCTTAGTTTCTGCAAAGCCCTTTTTCCTTAGAAAGCTTGAACAATGCCTCTCTCATTCTTAAAATTGCCTTTTCCAGTGCTTCATTACTTGCAAACACACCATGTACGATACGGATATGCCCTTTGCCCTGTTCTCCATATGGTGTACCGGAATTAATGGAAACAAGTGCATGCTCGTTTAAATACGCCATGACTTCACTTTCCGTTCCAAGCTCTGATATGTCTAACCATGATAAGAAGCCAGACTCTGAAAGCTGCATAGATACGCCCGGAATGTCATGCAGATTGTCATATACAATTCTTCTTCGCTGATCAAATGCTTCAAAATACTTTTCTGTAAAGCTGTCATCCTTCATTGCTGCAATGGCGCCCATCTGAGCACAAGTGCTCGTAGCACCGATCACGGACACTGCAACACCATACATTTTGTCAATGATATGGTCATCTGCAACAATGTATCCAACTCTTAAACCACTAAGTCCCATTCCTTTAGAGATGGAAAAGACTGTAACGGTTCTCTCCCACATTCTGGGAAGTGAAGCGATTGTTACCATCTCAATTCCATCAAATACCGGCTGTTCAAATGCCTGATCCACAACCACAATCAGGTCACGCTTAACTGCAAATTCTGCAAGCTGTTCCAGTTTTTCTCTGCGGTATACCGTAGTTGTCGGATTGTTCGGATTTGTCAGAACGATCATCTTTGTTTTGTCAGTTACCTTTGCCTCAAAATCCTCTATTTCGAACTGATATCCGTTTTCTGCATAGACCGGAATT
Organism: uncultured Lachnoclostridium sp.; assembly: GCA_964650775.1. GTDB lineage: Bacteria > Bacillota > Clostridia > Lachnospirales > Lachnospiraceae > HGM12587. The sequence goes on from CAZYUZ010000345.1 coordinate 955, forward strand.
GTAACTGCAACACCACCCATAATCTCCGTATTCTGATAGTTGTTGGGATAACTTGGGTCGATAATCATGACTTCATCGCCATCATGGATGAATGGAAGCATTGCAAAAAAGAGTCCCGAATCTGAGCCCGGAGTGATGATAATGTTTCTGTCAGGAATCACATCAAGTCCGTTTACTTTTTTTAATTTTTTTGCAATCTCTGCTTTTAGTTCACTATTGCCAATCGGTGTTGTATAGTGACTCGCAAATCCACTGTTGATGGATTCAATCATCGCCTCTGCAACATGAGGCGGCATAGACGGGTCCGGATAAAATGGATCTGCCCATGCCATGAGCGCAACCCCGCGCTCCTTCATCTTCACAACAGCATCGCCGACATCTGCCTTCTCAACTGCTGAAAAAAGACCACCTTCTGCATTCTTAAATGCAGAAATCATCTTTTCTGTTACCATTTTGTTTTTTCCTTTCGCTTGTATTGTCTATTACTATTTCTGTAATAATCTGAAGTAAAAAAATTACTTATTAAACTTCACAAATCCCAGCTCTTTAAACAGCTGAAAGAATTTCACAAGAAACTCAGAACAGTCAGTATCTGTCTGACAACGTACAGCCATAGCAATTTCCTCTACACTGCGCTTTCCGTCCGTTTCGTAAAATATGTAATCCATGCATTTTGGCAATGCCGGATATTCTCTGCAAAGTTCCTGATATGCTGCTTTTTGTTCTTTGCTCATATCCGCCAAAATGCATCGCATCTGCACAGGACCTTTAAA
>CAZYUZ010000346.1:0-1709 GCA_964650775.1 uncultured Lachnoclostridium sp.
AATGCACCGAATTCTTTGATGCTTACAACTTTGCCCTTGAAGATCATGCCTTCTTCGAAGTCAGTTGCAATGATTTTGATCATTTCTACTGCTCTGTCCATGTTCGCCTGATCTACGCCGCAAACAGATACTGCACCGTCATCTGTAATGTCGATCTTAACACCTGTCTGTTCGATGATCGCGTTGATTGTTTTACCTCTCTGGCCAACAACATCACCAATCTTCTGTGGATCAATCTGAATCTGGATGATCTTTGGAGCAAGTTCACCAACAGTTGCTCTTGGTTCAGCGATTGCTGGTTTCATACATGTATCCATGATGAAGAGTCTTGCTTCACGACATCTTGCGATTGCACCTTCAACGATTGGTCTTGTTAAACCGTGAATCTTGATATCCATCTGGATCGCTGTGATACCATCTGTTGTACCTGTTACCTTGAAGTCCATATCGCCGAAGAAGTCTTCGAGACCCTGAATATCTGTTAATAATACGTAATCATCATCTGTATCGCCTGTTACAAGACCACAGGAAATACCAGCTACCATTTTCTTAATTGGTACACCAGCAGCCATTAAGGACATGCAGGATGCACATGTGGAAGCCATAGATGTAGAACCGTTAGATTCAAATGTTTCAGATACTGTTCTGATTGCATATGGGAATTCTTCTTCTGATGGAAGAACTGGTACCAATGCTTTTTCAGCTAATGCACCGTGACCAATTTCACGACGTCCTGGTCCTCTGGATGGTTTTGTTTCACCTACAGAGTATGCTGGGAAGTTGTAGTGGTGCATATATCTCTTGCTTACTTCATTTTCATCTAAGCCGTCGATTTTCTGGCTTTCAGATAATGGAGCAAGTGTTGTTACGTTGCAGATCTGTGTCTGTCCACGAGTAAACATTGCAGAACCGTGTACTCTAGGAATTAAGTCTACTTCTGCAGCCAGTGGACGAATCTGTGTGATTTCACGACCGTCTGGACGTTTGTGATCTTTTAAGATCATCTTACGAACAGTCTTTTTCTGGTACTGGTAGATTGCTTCTCCAAGTACTGCTAACCATTCTTCATTTTCAGCAAATGCTTCTTCAAGTTTTGCTGTGATCTGACGGATGTTTTCTTCACGAACCTGTTTTTCATCTGTGAAAACTGCAACTTCCATTTCTTCTGGAGTTACGATTTCTTTGATTGCTGCAAATAATTCTTCTGGAATTGCACAGCTTGTGTATTCGTGTTTTGGTTTACCAACTTCAGCAACCATTTCATTAATGAATGCGATGATTGTCTGGTTTACTTCATGAGCCATGTAGATTGCTTCAATCATTTTGTCTTCTGGAATTTCATTTGCACCAGCTTCGATCATGATTACTTTTTCAGCTGTAGAAGCAACTGTAAGGTTTAAGTCACCGTTTTTCCACTGTTCCTGGGATGGGTTGATGATAAATTCACCATTTACCATACCTACCTGTGTTGTTGCACATGGTCCGCAGAATGGAATATCAGAAATGCTTGTTGCGATTGCAGAACCAAGCATCGCTACTAATTCCGGACGGCACTGTGGGTCAACAGACATAACCATGTTGTTCAATGTAACATCATTTCTGTAATCCTTTGGGAATAAAGGACGCATTGGTCTGTCGATTACACGAGATGTAAGGATTGCATTTTCAGATGCTTTTCCTTCACGTTTGTTAAATCCTCCTGGGATTTT
>CAZYUZ010000347.1:0-1695 GCA_964650775.1 uncultured Lachnoclostridium sp.
CAACTGTTTCGTCGATTGTTTCACATGCAGAACCCATAGCAACGATTACATGCTCAGCATCAGCTGCACCGTAGTAGTTGAAGAGTTTGTAATCTGTACCAATTTTTGCATTTACTTTATCCATGCATTCCTGAACGATTGCTGGCATAGCATCGTAGTAAGGGTTGCATGCTTCTCTAGCCTGGAAGAAGATGTCAGCGTTCTGAGCTGAACCTCTCTGGCATGGATGGTTAGGATTTAATGCATCTTTTCTGTATGCATCGATTGCATCTAAATCTACCATATCTTTAAGGTCTTCATAGTCCCACATTTCGATCTTCTGGATTTCATGAGATGTTCTGAAACCATCGAAGAAGTTGATGAATGGAAGACGACCTTTAATAGCTGCACAGTGAGCAACTGCTGTTAAGTCCATAACTTCCTGAACACTTGATTCACAAAGCATAGCGCAACCTGTCTGACGACATGCATAAACGTCAGAGTGATCTCCGAAGATTGATAATGCATGGCTTGCAAGAGCACGAGCAGATACGTTTACTACGCCTGGAAGTCTTTCACCAGCGAGTTTGTAAAGGTTAGGGATCATAAGTAAGAGACCCTGAGATGCTGTAAATGTTGTTGTTAAAGCACCTGCTGCAAGGGATCCGTGTACAGCACCTGCTGCACCAGCTTCGGACTGCATTTCTGTAACCTGTACAGTCTGTCCAAAGATATTTTCTCTTCCCTGAGTAGCCCATTCGTCTGTAGCTTCGGCCATTACAGATGATGGTGTGATTGGATAGATTGCTGCAACATCAGAATATGCATAAGACACGTGCGCAGCTGCATGGTTACCATCCATGGTTTTCATTTTTCTAGCCATTGGTTTTATTCCTCCTTATATGAATCATAAAAATTAGATTCTTTTCCAAACGCAAGAAAGACACGCAAAGCGTGCCACTTTCCGTTTTCTATGAACCTAGTCTATCACAATTTGACCAAACTGTCTATTAAACATTCCAAGTTTTTTGGGCAAGTTGTGTTTTTTTCTTAATACAATGCTAGGAATCTTAAAAATTTCCCCTCATAAAAACTCCTGCTTTTTCGACAAAAAAGCCAGGGTTTTTACACCCCGGCTTCATTCAAAATCAATCATCAAATGTCTCTTTTAATTTGTCCATAAACCCTTTTTTCTTAGGCTTTACACTCTCATTTTTCAGGCTGTTTCCGCTGACTGTATCAAAGTTTCGAAGCGCTTCTTTTGCTTCTGAACTAAGAGAAGTTGGAACCTGAATATTTAATGTAATGTAGTGGTCACCTCTTACAGATTTATTACGTAAGGATGGAACACCTTTTCCTCTCAGGCGCACTCTTGTGCCAGTCTGAGTTCCGGCTTTCACATCATATTCCACTTTACCATCAACAGTATCTACCTGAATGGTGCCACCGAGGGCTGCAACTGCAAAGCTGATTGGAACATTGGAATAAATGTCCATATCCTGACGCTGGAAAGCTGCATGACGGGATACGATCACTTCTACAAGAAGATCGCCTCTTGGACCACCATTAATGCCCGGTTCACCTTTTTCCCTGATACGGATGCTCTGACCATTGTCAATACCCGCTGGAATAGATACCTGAATCTTCTTACGGCTGGAAATGTATCCTGTACCGTAGCAGTCAGGACATTTTTCTTTAATGATCTTACCGCTTCCG
>CAZYUZ010000348.1:0-1693 GCA_964650775.1 uncultured Lachnoclostridium sp.
ATTGTTAGAAATATTGAGATTGACGGGAAACAGGTGGCATTCAAGGCGAGTGCTGCCATTCCCCGTATCTATAGATTGAAGTTTCAAAGAGATATTTATAAGGACTTGAGAGCATTGGAAAAGAGTATCGGAAATGAGGATGAGAATAGTTCCAACCTTGATTTGTTCAGCTTGGAGATGTTTGAGAACATTGCCTTTGTTATGGCAAAGCACGCAGACCCTTCCATTCCGACAACACCGGAAGAGTGGCTTGACGGTTTTAATACCTTTTCCATTTATCAGGTATTACCACAGCTGATTGAGTTGTGGGGACTGAACGTACAGACTGATGTTGAGGCTAAAAAAAACTTCGTCCAACAGAGCGTGAAATGACAACGCCCCTGTTTCTCCTAAGATGTACACAGCTTGGTTTGACGATGGCAGACTTGGATTTACTGTCCATCGGTCTTATCAATGATATGTATGCAGAAAGCAGAAATGATGACTGCAAATATGCTACTTTGGCAACACAAGAGGACATGGACCGTTTTTAGTCCGAATGTGATTGAGAAATCAGCCTTCTTTTGGTATAATGGAAAGGAAGGCTGATTTTCTGTGAATGGAGCATATTTTATGATAAAGAAGAGTGTTAAAAAGGAAATTGATAAGATAATAAAAGATGTTTGGCTGACGGATATATGCGAAGAGTATGGTCGAGGTGGTTTAATTAAAGAAGCGAGTCTCCAATGCAGTTTATATCATCATTTACAAAATAGATTAGGTTTATTACTGAAAGAGAATAACTTATTTCTGTATCCAGAGTGCTATTTTAAAGAACTGAATTTTTTTGCAGATTTGGCAATTGTTGAAATGGATATGTGTAATGAGGAAGCGTATCTGTGGGATAGAATGACAGATGTTGCAGCCATCATTGAACTGAAATATGATGGTGGGAATTCACAGGCAACAGCGGATTATATTAAGACCGATAAAGCAAAATTAAAAAATTATGTTGAAGAACTACCATATGAGTGCCAGTACTATTTTGGAGTGATTTATGAAACGGAATGTGTGGCATTACAGTGGTTTGATGGTCGAAGCACTAAGAAATGGGCTAACGGTTGTTTGACAGAACTTGATGCTGGGTATTTAGATGAAGAAATGTACTTTGAAGTAAATTCATATAACGGATGGAATATGCAAAATAAGAAGTCTAAATGCGATGTTAGATTTTAGATAATGTAGCATAATGTAGAATGGAGAAATGGTTATGATAAGAAAATGCATCGGTTGTGGCAAGGACGTAAATGGATATAAGGATGGTTATGAACTTCCACAGGCAAATTGGATATGCAAGGAATGTGGACGGTTGGTTGGAATTACCAATTTCATGTCTGCCGGATTCTGCTCAAAGGAAAAGTTCATAAAAAAATATGTTAAAGTGAAACCAGAAGCACAGGGATTGCTGGATAAGTGTCAGGAAGATAAAGTGAAAGCAAAGGCAGATTTTAAGAAGGAACTTTCCGAAATGCATGAAAAGGCAGTAAAACATAGTGGTTGTAAGGAAATGAGACAGGAAAAGTATACCTGTTCTTCCTGTGGCAACATTTGGTATATTGGTGACGTAGACCATTTGAAAAATTTATACAATGCCTCTACAGGTAATTTCTTTACAATAAATCAGCTGAAGGATGTATCCCAATGTCCGAAGTGT
>CAZYUZ010000349.1:0-1688 GCA_964650775.1 uncultured Lachnoclostridium sp.
TTTTGGCACTTTTCAAAATCAAAACACCCCTATTTTTCCCGTACTTTTCCCGTAAAATATATGTGTTTTTGGCGATTCCGGAGGTTTTGCAAAACCTCCGTTTTTTGAAGAATTTTCAGGTAGTATCAACCATAGGAAAAACAGTCGATTTTCAGTGCCTTTGTGCAATTTGACGAACGAGTTTTTCAACAACTAACACTCTAAAATCATAAAATTTCACCCTCTTTACTTTACGCAAAGAGGGTGTGTTTATCAACTGATTTTTATTGTTTTTCCTGCGGGGAATGTTTCTATAAGTTTAGCTACATATTTTTGAATCATAGTAGCGTCTTTTATATTAATTTTCTTGTCAGCAGTAACATCAGCACAAGCATAACCTACAGCATCCAATTGTGTCAATTTTGCAATGTGTTTCTGAATCAGTGTTGCATCCTTAATATTCACTTTGCCATCCTGATTCACATCTCCTGCAAGACACTCTAATACTTTAACATTAGTTGTCGGAGCTGTGTTTGTTAAAGTGCTATTCTCAACAGTGCTTGACTCAACAACAGAAGAATGAGACTCGGTTGCAGTCGTTTCTGTTGATACAATTTCACTTTCCGAAACAGAACTTTCTCCAGGAATCTCTGCAGGATCAGTTACAACAGAAGTTTCATTATGTATAGGATCAGTAACTGTATCTGAGCTATTTGTATTAGTCTCTGTAGGATCCGTAATTACCTCTGAAACGTCTGTAACAATTTCTTCAGTCGGATCTGTACATGCGGAACTGTCTGCAATATTACTCTCCAACTCAACACTTGTGGTCGCTTGTGTTCCTGTCACAATATTTTCAGGATCGTAGGTCCATGTTCCGTATGACCAAATAGTATATAAATCTGTATACTCTTTCTCACCACCAACATCGACATAGAACCCTGCATTATTTTCAACTCCGTCTGCAATCCATCTTGTTTGATCACAATCGTCACCTTCTGTAAAATTCAAACCTGTTGTGCATGCCGGTATATCAAATTTGTATACATCCTGACCATATTGATTTGTAAACGCATACTTCATCAAATCCCCCGGGTATTCGCAATATGTACAATCACTTGAATAATATATTAACACACGGGACCAATTCAAAGTATTGGTAAAATAGACCGTTATCTTTTCATCGTGATTTTTATTATCATCCACAGGAGCTGACTCAGATTCTGTCGGGATCTCCTCTGGTTCATCTAAACAAACAAATTCAATATCATGCTTATCTGCGTATATTTCTGCCGCCGAATTTGAATATCCACAAATCACAAAATCAGTCTTTATATGCTCTCCATTTTCAAAACTAAATCCAAAAGCATAATCGCCAATAGCGGTAACTGTTTCAGGAATTGTAACCTGAGTTATTCCTTCACAATTTACGAACGCACCCTCCTCAATAGTAGTCACATTCTCAGGTATTACTATCTCAGTCAGATTTGAACAATCGGAAAATGCGTATTTACCAATAGATATCAAAGAGTCGGGTAATTTAATATTATCCAAAAATTTGCATCCCGAAAAAGCCTCAGTGCCTATTTTGGTTATATATTCATTAAACTTGACAGATTTTATATCAGTATCGCTGAAAGCTCCATCTTGTATCTCGGTAATATGTAAATCATAAAAGTTGCTATTAACCGAAGGCTCTAAACTTGCAC
>CAZYUZ010000350.1:0-1687 GCA_964650775.1 uncultured Lachnoclostridium sp.
ACCAGCTGCTCTGCATTTCCGTGGTCAGCACAGATGAACATCTGTCCGTCAACTTCTTTTAATGCTTCAACAGCTTTGCCCACGCATTCATCTACAGCCTCTACTGCTTTGATTGCTGCTGCTTCAATACCTGTATGACCTACCATATCAGGGTTTGCAAAGTTGACAACGATCACGTCATATTTATCAGATTTGATTGCTTCTACAAGTTTATCACATACACCGTAAGCACTCATTTCAGGCTGTAAATCATATGTTGCAACCTTTGGAGATTTTACGAGGATACGATCTTCACCTTCGTTTGGCTCTTCTACGCCACCGTTGAAGAAGAATGTAACGTGTGCATATTTTTCTGTTTCAGCAATTCTTGCCTGTGTTTTGCCGCATTTTGCAAGATATTCACCAAAAGTATTTTCCGTGGATACTTTATGGAATGCAACGATTTTGTTAGGGATTGTCACATCGTATTCTGTGAAGCATACATATGTTAAATCCAGTCTCTTTTCTCTTGCAAAGCCATCGAACTCATCAGCACAGAATGCTCTTGTAAGTTCTCTTGCACGGTCTGGACGGAAGTTGAAGAAAATAACACTGTCTCCATCCTGAACAGTTGCAACTGGTTTGCCATCTTTCATGCAAACAGTTGGTTTTACGAATTCATCGTAAACTTCTTCTGCGTAAGAATCAGCGATAGCCTGTACAGGGTCAGTTGCTTCTACACCTTCACCTTTTACAAGTGCATTGTATGCTAATTCTACACGATCCCAGCGATTATCACGGTCCATTGCATAGTAACGTCCGGAAACCACACCAACTTCACCAACACCGATTTCGTGCATTTTGTCTACTAACTCAGCAACATAATCTTTACCTGATGCAGGTGGTGTATCACGTCCGTCAAGGAAGCAATGTACATAAACTTTTTCAAGTCCTTCTCTCTTAGCGAGTTCTAATGCGCCGTAGATATGTGTATTGTGGCTGTGAACGCCGCCGTCAGATACAAGTCCCCACATATGAAGAGCAGAATTGTTCTTTTTGCAGTTTTCTACTGCTTTTAAGAGCCCTTCATTCTTAAAGAAATCACCATCCTGGATTTCTTTTGTGATTCTTGTGAGTTCCTGGTATACGATACGTCCGGCACCCATGTTTAAATGACCTACTTCAGAGTTACCCATCTGTCCATCTGGAAGACCTACGGCCATACCGCTGGCATTTCCTTTTACGAATGGGTAGTCTTTCATAAGACCGTCCATAACTGGAGTGTTCGCTTCTGCAACTGCGTTTGCATCTGCTCTTTCATTTAAACCATAGCCATCTAAAATCATTAATACGGTTGGTTTTTTACTCATTTTTATTCCCTATATTTGACCAACGGCCTTCATCAGAAGACCGTCATGTCAAAATTCCTATAATAATCTAATTATTTGTAGTTAACAATTTTACCAAAATCTGGTTTAAGAGCTGCGCCACCTACTAAGCCGCCATCGATGTCAGCCTGTGAGAAGAGGTCAGCTGCTGTAGCTGCATTAACAGATCCGCCGTACTGAATACGAACTGCTTCAGCTGTAGCTTCATCATAAATTTCAGCGATGAGTTCACGGATACCTTTGCAAACTTCCTGAGCCTGTTCTGTTGTAGCAGTTTTACCTGTTCCGATAGCCCAGATTGGTTCGTAAGCGATAACCAT
>CAZYUZ010000351.1:0-1669 GCA_964650775.1 uncultured Lachnoclostridium sp.
GCATGGGCAAACGGTGCAAAATCCATGACTCATGTATACAATGGTATGACACCATTCAACCACCGTAAAAACGGTCTTGTAGGTGCTTCTTACAGACTTCGCACAATGTATGGCGAAATCATCTGTGACGGAAACCACTCTACAACAGCAGCATTAAACAACTACTTCATGAGCAAAGGACCAGACTACTCTATCATGGTTTCTGATGCGCTCATGGCAAAAGGATCTCCAGCAGGTTCTAAATTCATCTTCGGTGGAAATGAAATCGAAATTTACGAAGACGGAAGTGCACACCTTACAGCAACCGGTGGACTTGCAGGTTCTACATTAAGATTAAATGAAGGGCTTCGCATCCTCGTTGAAGAAGCAATGATCCCATTCAACTATGCAATCAACGCTTGTACAATCAACCCTGCAAAATGCTTAGGCATTGATGACCGCAAGGGAAGCATCATGGTTGGTAAAGATGCAGACATCGTTGTACTTGATACAGATTACAGTGTTATTCAGACATACTGTAAAGGTGACGCAAAACTTTAAGATTTAGCTATAAATATTACACATTCCAGGAGGATTTAAAAAATGAAACATCCAATGCAGGAAATGATGGAAAAACGCCGCCAGGGAATCAAATGCGGTATTCCTTCTTATTGCAGCGCAAACGAACTGGTTCTTGAAATTGCACTTCGCCGTGCAAAAATGTTAAATCAGCCAGTACTTATCGAAGCAACAGCAAACCAGGTTAACCAGTATGGCGGTTACACAGGTATGCTTCCAAAAGACTTCTACAAATTAGTATTAGACATGGCAGCTGAAATTGATTTACCAGAACAGATGGTAATCTTAGCAGGCGACCACTTAGGACCTCTCACATGGCAGAACCTCCCAGAAGCAGAAGCTATGGAAAAATCTATCGAATTAGTTTACCAGTATACACGTGCCGGATTTACAAAAATCCACTTAGACACAAGTATGAAGGTTGCTGATGATGCAGAAGGTCTTCTTTCTACAGAAGTCATCGCTCGTCGTGGTGCTACATTATATAAAGCAGCGATCAAAGGTTATGAAGAATTAAAAGCTGAAAAACCAGAAGCAATCCGTCCTGTATTCGTTATCGGTTCTGAAGTACCAATCCCAGGCGGTGCTCAGGAAGCTGAAGATTCACTTGCAGTAACAAGTGTAGAAGCATTCAAAGATACAGTTGCTACATACAAACGCGTTTGGGAAGAAGAAGGCGTTGGCGCTGGTATGGAAGATGTTATCGCAGTGGTTGTTCAGCCAGGTGTTGAATTCGGTGATGACCAGGTATTCTTATATGATCACGATGCAGCAACAGAGCTTTGTGCAGCATTAAAAGAATTCCCAGAAGTTTGCTTCGAAGGACATTCTACAGACTACCAGAGTGCAAAATGCTTAAAAGCAATGGTTGAAGATGGTATCGCAATCCTTAAGGTAGGTCCAGCGTTAACATACGGCTTAAGAGAAGCCTTATTCTCTATGAGCTTAATGGAAAACGAACTCGTTCCAGCAGAAGAACGCTCTAACTTTATCGATGTTCTTGAAAAAGTAATGTTAGAAAACCCAGGCAACTGGCAGAAACATTATCATGGTGATGAAAAACAGCTTCACCTTGCAAGAAAATACAGCTTCTCTGACCGTGCTCGTTACT
>CAZYUZ010000352.1:0-1666 GCA_964650775.1 uncultured Lachnoclostridium sp.
TTCTACCTTGTTTTCCAATTACTTTACCCATGTCGGAATCAGCAACTTTTACTTCGATAACAATTGCTTTTCCTTCGTTCTTTTCAGTAACAACGACGCTTTCAGGATGATCTACTAATGCTTTTGTAATCACTTCAACTAATGCTTTCATTAGTGCACCTCCATGTTAAGCTTTATTATTTTTCGATACCTGCTACTTTGAAGATCTTAGCAACTTGTTCTGTTGGTTGAGCACCATTGTGTAACCATTTTTTAGCAGCTTCTTCATCAACTTTGATTGCGCTTGGTTCAACTGTTGGATCATATGTTCCGATTTCTTCGATGAATCTTCCATCTCTTGGTGATCTAGAATCTGCTACGATAATTCTGTAAAAAGGAGCTTTCTTTTGTCCCATTCTTCTTAATCTGATTTTAACTGCCATGTCTTTTACCTCATAATTCTTTCTGAAAATTTGTTCGTTTTGTTTTCATTATCTATGTGTTAAAAAGGAAATCTCATTCTTCCTTTTTTACCACCAAAGCCACCCATCATTCCAGGAAGCTGTTTCATCATCTTCTTTGTTTGTTCAAACTGTTTTACAAGACGATTCACTTCGCTGATATCAACACCTGCACCTTTTGCAATACGATGTTTTCTTGATGGATTTAACAGGTCCGGATTGCGACGTTCCTGAGGTGTCATCGAATAAATAATTGATTCGATTCTCGCCATCTGCTTTTCGCCTGCATCCATATCCTCATCTTTGAGTTTTGCATTTCCCATTCCCAAACCAGGCATCATGCTCATGACACTGGAAAGACCGCCCATTTTTTTCATCTGCTGAACACTCATCAGATAATCCTCAAAATCGAATTGAGCCTTTTTCATCTTTCTTGTCATTTCTTTGGCTTGTTCCTCGTCAATGCTCTCGCCTGCTTTTTCAATCAAACTGAGGACATCTCCCATACCTAAAATACGGGAAGCCATTCTATCTGGATAAAACTGTTCCAAATCGGAAAGTTTTTCCCCCATACCTACATAGAGAATCGGTCTGCCGGTTACTGCTTTAATAGAAAGTGCAGCACCGCCTCTGGTGTCACCGTCGAGTTTCGTCACGATAACGCCGTCTATTCCAATTTTCTCATTAAAACTGCTTGCAACATTCACTGCATCCTGACCTGTCATAGCATCAACAACCAAGATAGTCTGATGAACTTCCACAGTTTCTTTGATTTCCTGTAATTCAGCCATCATATCCTCATCTACATGAAGTCGACCCGCTGTATCCAGAATTACTATATTGTTTCCATTCTTTGCCGCATGCTCTAGGGCTGCTTTTGCAATATTCGCAGGCTTATGATTCTCTCCCATCGCGAATACTTCCACGCCTTGTTTCTCTCCATTAATCTGCAATTGCTTAATTGCAGCCGGACGATACACATCACAGGCAACAAGTAATGGTTTCTTACCTTTTAATTTCATTTTTCCGGCAATCTTAGCAGTTGTCGTTGTCTTTCCGGCGCCTTGTAAACCAGCCATCATAATGACTGTGGTAGCCTGTCCCGGTTGGAGCTTAATCTCGGTCGTCTCAGAACCCATAAGTTTTACGAGTTCTTCATTTACAATCTTAATTACCATTTGCCCCGGATTGAGTCCATTCATCACATCCTGTCCAATGGCACGTTC
>CAZYUZ010000353.1:0-1642 GCA_964650775.1 uncultured Lachnoclostridium sp.
AATGAATCCAATGGCGCTTTTAAAAGCGAAAAAATCATGGGAAACATTTTGTGGAAATCATCCAAGATTTCCGGCATTTATGCAGGCAGTGCAGAGTGCAGGAATTCAGGAAGGTACAATTATTGAAGTCAGTGTGACAACACCGGAAGGCAAAACAATGACGACAAACGTAAGACTGACTGCCAGCGATATGCAGGCATTTAATGATTTGAAAGATCTTGGCTAGGAGATAGTTATGAAACTGATGATTGCATCGGACATTCATGGTTCCGCGTATTATCTCGAAAAATTGCTGGAAGCATGGAAGCGAGAACAGCCGGAGAAACTGCTGTTGCTTGGAGATATTTTGTATCATGGTCCAAGAAATGATTTGCCAAAGGATTATGCACCAAAGCAGGTCATCGCCATGTTAAATGAAATCAAAGATGAAATTTTATGTGTCCGTGGAAACTGTGAGGCAGAAGTCGATCAGATGGTTCTGGAGTTTCCGGTATTGGCGGACTACTGTATTTTATATGAAGCAGGACATATGATTTTTGCAACTCACGGCCATGTGCACAATGAGAAGAATGTACCGCCTTTAAAAAAGGGAGATATTTTACTTCATGGACATACGCATGTGCCAAAATGTACAGAGCATGAAAATTATACGTACATCAATCCGGGGTCAGTATCGATTCCAAAAGAAGAAAGTGCTCACAGCTATATGATGCTGGAAAATGGTACTTTTATATGGAAGAATCTGGACGGAGAAGCATTTCAGACCTACAAATTTGTATAAAAGTGCATAAAACTTCCAAAGACAAGGAATGATAGAAAAGAAACACATGACTTATCTTTAAGGAGGTTTTTGGCATGAATCGTATGCTTGATTATGCAGCACTGGCAATTACCATTGTAGGAGCAGTCAACTGGGGGCTGATTGGATTCTTTGAACTGGATTTGGTGGCTTGGCTGTTTGGCAATCTTACATGGGTATCCAGAATTGTGTATGCGCTGGTTGGAATTTGCGGGCTGTATTGCCTTACATTTTTCGGACGCATTCGTGATGGCGAATAAAAAACAGGAAAAATAATAAGCTGTGCTAATAAGAGGCTAAGAATAGCCTCTTATTTTTTGTGAAAAAATTTGAAAAAAAGCTTTACTACGGTGAAGTGACATTGTATAATTGTATACAAATTTGTTGTAAAGCTCCACGGGGAGCAAAAGTAGGAGGAAGAAGCTATGTCTTATACATCAGAAATTTATGAACGCGTTGTAGCGCAGAATCCGGGTGAAACAGAGTTTCATCAGGCAGTAAAAGAAGTCCTTGATTCTTTAAAAGTTGTCATCGACGCAAATGAAGAATTATACAGAAAAGAAAGTATCTTAGAAAGATTAGTAGAACCAGAAAGAATCATTTCTTTCAAAGTACCATGGGTTGACGATGCTGGAAAAGTTCAGGTAAACAAAGGTTACCGCGTACAGTTCAACAGCGCAATCGGACCATACAAGGGAGGTCTTCGCTTCCACCCATCAGTAAACCAGAGTATTTTAAAATTCCTTGGATTTGAACAGATCTTCAAAAACTCTTTAACAGGTCTTCCAATCGGAGGCGGTAAAGGTGGTTCTAACTTTGATCCTAAGGGAAAATCAGACAGAG
>CAZYUZ010000354.1:0-1615 GCA_964650775.1 uncultured Lachnoclostridium sp.
CCGCAATCGTAAATCCATGTGATTTAAGATTAATGGAAACAATTAAATCTTGTGACATTTTCAAAAACAACACACTTTATGCAGATTCTTACTTAGAAATCTAATCTAAGATGCCGTAATGGGTTGGCGAAAGAAGTTTCTTTTGCCAGCCCTGTTATGGCTTTTTTACTAAAGACCATCATTCTGATATTGAGGAGAACGTAATGGCTAAAGTAATATTTCATTTCGAAGACGGCACGCAGGTAGAAGCGAGCGCAGCGATAGGGGAGAATCTGCTGCAGGTTGCCAGAAAAGTAAACGTGGCGATTGATGCGCCGTGTTCAGGAAATGCTTCCTGCGGAAAATGTAAAGTAAAATATATTGATGGTGATCTTGATTCAAAGATTACACGTCATATTAGTGAGGCAGAATATAAGGAAGGATGGAGACTGTCCTGTATCAGTATGATTCAGGGAGACGTGGAAGTAATGGTTCCAGACATTGCATCTGCTTATAAGAGCAGAATGAAAGTGGCTGATCTTAGTTCCCCAGAGGAAATCCAGATTTTTAATAAAGCAACAGAAGAAGTGAAGGCGGCAGGTGTAGAATTCAAAAACAGTTTTGAAATTCTGGAAGTGCAGATGGAAGAGCCAACACTTGATGATACTATGCCGGACAATGAAAGACTTGTATGGGCACTGGAAGCACAGACTGATAAAAGAATTAAATTATCATTTACTGTGTTAAATAAAATGGCACGTGTACTTAGAGATTCTAAGTTTCATGTGAAAGTCGTAGTGAAAGTAACGGAAGAGGAAGTATTCGTATATGACATTCTTCCGGCAAACCGCTATGCATATGTGACTGGCGTTGCAGTTGATATTGGTACAACTACAGTATCGGCAGTCATTGTTGACTTGATGAATGGTAAGATTTTAGCAAAAGCATCTACTGGTAATGGTCAGATTCGTTATGGTGCAGACGTTATTAACCGCATTATTGAGCAGCAGAAACCGGGCGGCGTTGCAAAACTTCAGAAAGCAATTATTCAGGAAACAATCAATCCAATGCTGCTTAGAATGTGCCATAGTGCACATATCAGTCCAACATGCATTTACAGCATGTGCGTGGCAGCAAATACAACCATGAACCATCTGTTCGTTGGTGTTGACGGGGATCCAATCCGTATGGAACCATTTATCCCAACATTCTTTGGAACAGACAGTATTCACGGAAAAGACTTGAACTTAAAGGTTCACCCGGATGCGAGAGTGATCATTGCTCCAAATATTGGAAGTTACGTTGGCGGCGATATTACAGCCGGTACATTGGTCAGCATGGTATGGGCACAGGAACCTTTCAGTTTATTCGTTGACCTTGGTACAAACGGAGAGCTTGTATTTGGGAACTCTGACTTTATGATGAGCTGTGCTTGTTCTGCAGGTCCGGCTTTTGAAGGCGGGGATATTTCCTGTGGTATGAGAGCAACAGACGGTGCGATTGAAGCATGTACCATTGATCCTGTAACGATGGAACCAACATTTACAATTGTTGGTGGCGAAGGTACAAAGCCGGTAGGTTTATGTGGATCAGGTATCATTGATGTGATCGCGGAACTTTTCAGATGTAAGATTAT
>CAZYUZ010000355.1:0-1569 GCA_964650775.1 uncultured Lachnoclostridium sp.
ACCACCAAAAAATTGACAAAATCTATGCGTACAACGAAACAGATAGATAATCTGGCAGAGTCAATTCGGAAGAAAAATGATGAAATTTTAGGTGAAGATGATAAGGCATTGCGTGCCATTCCGGAAAAAGATGGTCCACTTCCATTAATAGTACATTTGGAAGATGTTGCAACCGAAAAAAAGTTTGTAACAGAAAAGGTAAAGGAATATCTGAGGCAGAATAGTAAGATATCGATTGGAATCATAGCTTCTCGGAATTTACAAATAAAAACATATGCATCATGGATGACTGATGCTGGGATTCCACATGAAATTGTAAACAAGGAATCGACATTTTCTATGGCAAAACCAGGCGTAAAAATTGTGAATGCATATAATGCAAAGGGATTAGAGTTTGCTCGAGTGATTATTCCACAATTTATAGAAGGAAATTTTCCATATAAGCACGAAACAGATGACGAAGAAGAAATGGCACTATTTCTTGCAAGATGCAGAAATCTTGTTTATGTGGCGATGACTAGGGCGCAGTTTTCTTTAATGATTACTTATGCTGGTGAACGTGGTTCTCGATTTATAGGAGAGTTAGACCCGCTGTGCTATGAAGCAAAAGGACTTGCAACTGCATATGACTCAGAAATTCAAAGAATTAAAAAAGGGACCGATGTTGTTTTGCCACCGACAGCCAAAGTAGAGAAAAACAGTGCTGACGGGAAGGGGTTAAAGGACTTCTTTGCAGAGAAAGGGTTGGAAGTAATAGATAAACGACCAGCAGGTGGCAGTCTTTGGATAGTCGGTGATAAAGACAAGTTGACTCCGCACATAAAAGAAGCTAGCAGAATTTACGGTGCTTACGGTAAGTTTGCTCCAAATGGTGGAAGAGCAACAAATTATAGACCAAGTTGGTTTACAATGTGTAAAAAATAAGCGTAAGAAGGAATGAGTGTCACTATGGGATTCATTGATTGGCATGGAAATAAAGAAAATCATTATGATGAAGTAATTGAATTTGCAAAAATGAAAGAAATAATGGAGGCGGAGAATTTCGGGTCTCAAATGAAAAAGAAAGCAGATGCTGAATTCTTTGGTGTCCCAGAAGTGGCTGCTTTGCGGACCAGCGATATGCTAAAATTGTTGGTGAAAGAGCAGCGAGCAATCAATGTACTCCATAAGAACCTTGTCAGAGGCATAGATTTTGATGAGGATGAAAAAGAAAATCAATTTTATAAAGATGCATGGTTGTACATAGTTAGTGATTTTTTAAATCAAGCAAATTTCGATGTGAATATAAAGATTAAATTGACTGAGACATTTATGAATCAAATTTTCAATATCAATAATGTCACAACAGTAGAAAAGCATTTTGGTTGTTTGAACAATAATAAAGTATATCAGAAATACATTGAAGATTGTTTTGTTATTAAAGCAGGTAAGAATCCGGTGTTCTGGCAATGGATAGGATATATGGATAGTCGGAATCCGGATAAAAAGCATGGTGTGCAGTTGGCAAAACTGTACCAGTTGTTTTTGGCTCATTTTGCATTTTATTTGAATCAATTAATTCCAAATCAG
>CAZYUZ010000356.1:0-1566 GCA_964650775.1 uncultured Lachnoclostridium sp.
CGCTGCTTCCCCACCAATATGTACATGTGTGTCGATCATTTAATTTTTCCTCCTGCCCCTCTTATCTACTGTTTATCCACTTTTGTAAAAAAATATTCCAGTGTGTCCACAAGCATATTTGCATCATGCAATTCTTCAATTTGACTTCTGTTCATCCATGCAGTCTGTGCCACTTCATCTGTCGTGGCATTGCACAAATCAACTTTTCCATCATAATCAAATAACCAAACATCCAAAATATCATTAAAAGTTTGACCTTCTATAATATTACGTGTCTTTGTAAAAAGAACTTGTCCTTTTTCCGGCACCAAATCAACACCTACTTCTTCTTTTGCTTCTCTGATTGCTCCCCGCAAACTGTCTTCTCCTTTTACAACCGAACCACCTACACATTCCCACATCAAGGGAAATGTTGGTCTATTGGCAGAACGTTGCGAAACAAGGTACTCTCCCTTGGAATTGCGAATCCACACATGCACCGCCAGATGATATCCGTCTATGGGTAGCAGTTCACCTCTGACATGATCTCTTCCAAGAAGCTCTCTATTCTCATTATATAAATCCCAGATTTCCATAGTTACGCCTCCCAATAATTACTTTCTATTATTTCTTATCCGCACGCTGACTACCTTTGAATTCTTTTTCCACATAGCAATGCTCAAACTTACCAATCAATTTGTCACCTTCAAAATCCAATTCAATAATATATGGCATCCAATCAATAATTCTCAAAAAATCATCACAGCAGAAACTGTTATCATAAAAATTCAATATTGTACTAAGTGCAGTACCATGAGTACCTACAACGATTTCCTTATTCGGATTATCTGATAAAATTTTATTCAAGGCTTCCATGTTACGTTTTTGAACCATCGCAATCGATTCTCCTCCCGCTTCATGATAATCATGGTCAGCCCACCGTTTCTGAAACATTCCATGGTTATTGCCTTCCGGACCTTTTTCACGTTCGCGCAGACGCTCGTCTGTTACAATCTTTTTTCCAAATAATACTGCTGCTTCTGCAATAGTATCTATGCTTCGTTTGTACGGACTGCAATAAAACACATCTATATTCTTATCTTTCAAAAAATCCAACACAATTGTCGAATCTTTCTTTCCTTCTTCTGTTAAGGGTCTTGATCTATCATCTTTCCATGCATGTTCCGGTTGTGCATGACGCACAAAATATACTCTTGTCAAAATGTTTCTCCTATTCTAATCAAAATTCCGCACTAAATTTGCCTCTGCTCCACAACCACATAGGCGTATGTACATCTATAGGAACCAAATCCGTTCCTTTCAGAATCTCCTGCCAGCGTTTTGCAACAATTTCCTGCACATTACCTTGCCCTGCCTCTTTCGAAGAAATTATCCCCATTCTCTCACTTGCCTGAATTACATGGGTATCCAGAGCCACCGTTATATTTTCTCTATCAACAAATTTCACATCTGTATATTGCTCCATCACATAAAGTTATCCATATAATCGGCTGTTTATTGGGTTGTAATGCGACTTTATACTTTAATAACTTCTCTCTTAACTGTTGCTCGTCCATAGTAACTACA
>CAZYUZ010000357.1:0-1558 GCA_964650775.1 uncultured Lachnoclostridium sp.
AGATGAAAATACTTCCGTGCTGGCCGGAAAATGTAGATGTTAGTTTTAAGTTATATGTACCAGATCAGAAAGTTGTGACATGCTCCTATGAAAAAGGGGAGGTTACACAGTTTGAAATACAAGAGGTAGATTATGAGAGTAGTGAAGGAGTTCTGTTTTGAAAAAATTGTTATGCGGTATCTGTTGAATGAACAAACAGGACAGATTTCCATTATATTGCTAAATAGGAATGAGAATTCGAAATCATCGTTAATCTCTTTTTTATTATAAAATTTTTTTTACAAGAAGTGTCACGGAGTTTCCGTGGCACTTTTTAACTATAGAACATAAAAAAGTGGATATTTTCGTAGAATTTTGACGTTAAATTTTAAGATAGGACTATGTGATAATTAGCGCGAGAAATTATAAAAATACATACGAATAACTGAGCTTTTTACATTCTATAAAAGAAAAAATAAGGCTAGTATGTGAGTAAAATATCTTACAGGAGAATGATTATGAATGACTTTTTAGACAAAAAATACGGTTTATTTGTTCATTATGTGTGGATTGGGCAGGAGCTTTATCAGGTCGGTGTTGCCGATAAAAACATGGGTGTTGGTGCTATTTATCCGGATGGAAGAAAAGTACAGAGCATTGAAGATATGATTCGGAGATTCGATGTAGAACAGTTTGGCAAGGACTGTGCGGAAGCGAAATTTCAATATGTCATCTTTACAAGCCATCACTATGGCATGCATCCTCTTTACCCAAGTGCGGTATTTAAGAAATGGAGACATTATAAGGAAGATAACCCGGAAAACATTGATTTAATCGAGCTGATATATCAGGAATTGAAAAAATACGATATTGATCTGTATCTGTACATTCACCCTCATGACATTCATGACTTCTGTAAGATAGATCAGGATACATTTGGCTATTATGGAGAAACAAGAGAAGAGCGCAATGCCAATATGGATTCAAAAAAATGGCATGATTATATTGACGAAATGTACCAGGAACTGATGGAACGATATCAGGGGAAAATCAAGGGAATCTATCTGGATGAATCCTTTGGTGACCCTACGGTCAGTGAACAAATGAATGATTATGAAAGAATCAGAGCTTCCATTAAAGATTACGATCCTAATGTTGTGATGATTCAAAATTACTATGGTTCCTTCTACACCTTAGACACAGGAATGTTGGAAAATGCCCTTTTATGGCATGGTGGAAAACACAGTGATGTGGATACATGGGCTACTACAGAACTTTCATCAGGTACAGTCATTCGCGATTTTGCCGGAAGCTGGTGGGCAAGACATTCCATTGATGCAGAAGATGCAACAGCAATCGCATCTGCCGAAGATTTATTCCGTTATGTAGTATTACAGGCGGGACAAAATACAGAAGGCGGCGGTACAGTTTTTGCAGCAGGACCATATTGCGGCTCCTGGGTGGATAGAAGTGGTCAGAAAAATATCTGGGAACCGGGAATCAGAGATACCTTTATGAAACTTGGAACTTATATTGATTCCGTGAAAGAATCAATTTTTCAGACAAGGCCAAGTACATC
>CAZYUZ010000358.1:0-1525 GCA_964650775.1 uncultured Lachnoclostridium sp.
CGTGTAGGTGCTTCTGATGACCTAGCAAGCGGTCAGAGTACATTTATGGTGGAAATGACAGAGGTTGCCAATATTTTAAGAAATGCAACTTCTGACAGCTTAATTGTGTTAGATGAAATCGGACGTGGTACAAGTACCTTTGATGGGCTTAGTATCGCCTGGTCCGTGATTGAACATGTCTGCAATCCTAGAATTTTAGGAGCGAAGACATTATTTGCAACCCATTATCATGAACTGACAGAGTTGGAAGGCACTTTAGATGGTGTCAACAACTACTGTATTGCAGTTAATGAAAAGGGGGATGACATTGTATTCCTGCGTAAGATTATCAAAGGCGGTGCAGATAAGAGCTATGGTATTCAGGTAGCGAAGCTTGCCGGTGTGCCAGACCCTGTGATTGAACGAGCAAAAGAAATTTTACAGGAACTCATTGCCAACGACATTTCTATTAAAGCGAAAGAAATCGCTGAGGAAATCAAGGCAAAATCAAAGCAGAAAGTGCGTCCAAAGAAATATGATGAGGTGGATTTGGAACAGATGTCGTTATTTGACACTGTAAAAAATGATGATATTATTGCGGAACTGCGTGATATTGACATTTCAAATCTGACACCGATGGATGCCTTAAATACAATTTACAGATTACAGAATAAGATTAAGAACCGGTGGTAAAGAATGGGAAATATTACTCTGTTAGACCAGGCCACGATTGATAAAATTGCGGCTGGTGAAGTTGTGGAACGTCCAAGTTCTGTTGTAAAGGAATTGGTAGAAAATGCAATCGATGCTGGAAGTACAGCGATTACTGTTGAGATTAAAGATGGTGGTATTTCATTCATCAGAATCTCAGACAATGGCTGTGGAATTGATCCGTCTGATATTAAGACTGCTTTTTTACGTCATTCCACAAGTAAGATTCGCTCGGTGGAAGACTTACTTACAATTAGTTCGTTAGGATTCCGTGGTGAAGCGTTATCCAGCATTTCTGCAGTTTCTATGGTGGAGCTTCTGACAAAGACAAAAGATTCCATTTGCGGCATTCGCTATATGATTGAAGGCGGCAAAGAAAAGTCGATGGAAGAAGCAGCTTCCCCTGACGGAACGACATTTTTCGTAAGAAACTTGTTTTATAATACACCTGCGAGAAAGAAATTTTTGAAATCTTCCATAACAGAGGCTGGATATATCCATGAATTGATGATTCGACTTGCACTGTCACATCCTGAGATTTCTTTTAAGTTCATTAATAATGGACAGACGAAGCTTCATTCTTCAGGAAATCATAGTTTAAAAGACGTGATTTATCAGGTCTATGGGCGTGATATTTCTAACAATCTGGTGGAAATTGATGCGCAGGAAAATGGTGTGCGTATTAAGGGATATATCGGAAAACCAAGTGTTTTCAGAGGCAACCGCAACTTTGAGACTTATTTTGTCAATGGACGTTACATTAAGAGTAATATCATTGCGAAAGGAATTGAAGATGCTTATAAAGGATATCTGATGCAGCATCAGTATCCGTTCT
>CAZYUZ010000359.1:0-1517 GCA_964650775.1 uncultured Lachnoclostridium sp.
AAAACAGTTGCATTCCTTTCAGAAGATAGTGAATTCGGTGCTAACATCGTAACAGTTGAAGAACCAAAAGCAGCTGAATACGGATACGAAATCGTAGAAAACATTACATACGCAGCAAACTCTACATCTCTTTCAGCAGAAGTATTAAAATTAAAAGAAGCTAACCCAGACGTTCTCATGGTTGCAGGTTACGCAACAGACGTTATCCTTCTTTTCAACACAATGGCAGACCTTGACTGGTATCCAAAAATGCTCATCGGACAGCGTGGTGGATTCGCAACAGACGACTTCTTCACAGCTTTAGGTGACAAGACTGAATACGTATTCAACACAGGTGGCTGGGCTTCTGACCTTGATATCGAATGTATCAAACAGATCGCAGAACTTTACCCATCTTACTCAGACGGAATTCCTTTCAACGAAGGTATGTCTAAAGACGCAGCTGACGTTCTTATGATTGCTTATGCTCTGAACCAGGCTGGCACAACTGATGCTGTAGCTTTAAGAGAAGCTCTTCAGAAACCAGAAATCGAAGATTACTCTCAGATCTTCATGCCATGGCCAAGCATCACAATGAACGAATACAACCAGAACCTTGATGCAGCTGGTGTTGTTACACAGGTACAGAACGGAAAATATGTAACAGTATATCCAGCAGGTGTTGCTTCCGCAGATGCAATCTTCGAAGCACCAACATGGTCAGAAAGATAATTTAAAAAATATAATTGATAATTAAATGGCCGCCGCCGATCCTTGCGGTGGCCATTTTTGTCAAAAAAACAGGATATTATACGGAGGTTTTTAAGTATGTCATTATTTTTGCAGGCATTATATGAAGGTCTGATCAACGGATCGATCTACGCAATGGTTGCAATGGGTATTTCCCTTGTATGGGGCGTAATGGGTATCTTAAGCTTTTCACAGGGTGAATTCTTAATGATCGCCATGTTCATCTCTTACTTTTTTGCAACAGGTACAGGATTACCACCAGTCATTGCACTCCCAATCTGTATGGCAGTGTTGTTTGCACTTGGTTTTGTAACATATAAAACAATCATTTACAAAGCGTTACAGGGACCTACACTTTCCCAGCGTCTGATCACATTCGCGCTTAGTATGGTACTTGTAAATACAATGTTAGTATTCTTTGGCGGAACAATGAAAACAATCCAGAACACAGGTATGGAAGGATCTATTAACCTGGGAATGCTTGTAATCGCAAAGAACAGAATTATCCCTCTGATCATTGCAGTCGGCATCTGCGTTTTCATGCTCTGGTTCTTAAATAAAACGGTAACTGGAAAAGCAATTCGTGCGACTTCCATGGACAAACAGGCTGCAGAGCTTGTTGGTATCAATACGGAAAAAACCTACACATTGGCATTTGCTATCTCAGCAGCGATCGCTGGTGCAGCCGGATGTGCACTTTCCTACTACTATTACTGCTATCCAAACGTTGGTGCAAACTTCCAGTTATTCAGCTTCATCGCTGTAGTAATGGGTGGTTTCGGAAGCGT
>CAZYUZ010000360.1:0-1511 GCA_964650775.1 uncultured Lachnoclostridium sp.
AATTTTACAGGTAAAAATTCCACAGTTTATACCGACTTTATAAATATGGATGGGAATATTGTTACTGTTAATAGAGATACTAATAATACAGTTACAAGCATTGACTATTAGAAGGAGTCATGGCAAGCTGTTGGTTAGACATCAACATTGTCTGAAGAAGATTATAATAATTTTCTATCAGCACTAGAAACTTTTAATAACGGTCGAAGAGTCGGGGGAATATTAAAGAACTTAAAATCTATCCCTTTTGATTCTTTTATATTAGAAACATTTGGAGATTATTCTAGGGAAGATGTAATTAATGGATTAGAAAGACTTGTCGATAAAAATCTTCCTAATAATGATGTATTTCAAAAAGTTTTAAATAGTTTCACAGATTCAGAACTAAATTTATAGGTAGGCGATGACATAAAAGTAGGTCGAAATACTGGAGGAGTAATACAAAGCATTGAGGGTAATGTTATTACGTATAAAACAGTTAATAATCAAATAAAAGAAGCTACTTATGGTACAGATGAAATATAGAAAAAAATTACAGATTGTAATTCAATAAACATAAACACGCTATGAGTAATGCATGTGGTTTAAAGAAACAGCGCGGGGGTGGATATACCCCCGAGTCTGTTACTCAATTAAAAAAGCTAGTTAGAAAAAAGTTAGATAAAGTTTTTGATGATTTTAACGATAATACAGAAAACCAAACACCTGATTTTTTGTATAAAAATGTTACAAAGGCGTTGATAGAATTAGGAGATATGTATGGCAGAGAAAGTTGGATTGACGCTGCCGCTACTTTTGTAGAAGATGTGTTCAATGAACCAGACTTTAGGGACTTATTGGATTTTATCCCAAATTACGGAATTAAAAATACTATGAGTAAAAGATTTCGTAAATCTATTAAAAATGCTTTTGATTTAGATCATTATGAAGGTATCTCCTAGGATGAAATAGATGAAAGACAAAATGTCTTCTTAGATAATGTCTATGGCACATTAACAAACGCTAAGTAGGAATTAATAAATGAAGTTACAAGAGAATTTATTAATGGATTTGTTATTGATAGACCCAATGGAATTCTTATAGAATCTTTGTCAGACATAAACAAAAATGCTAGAAGATATAAACAAAGACTTTTTGAACAAGTAATTACGTATATTAATCGAAGAGATTCTGATAACTTTTCAACAAAACTTTTTGATGAAGATACTTATTTAGATTCTTTAGATGATTCAGGTTTACGTTTAAAACTTACAACAATTGATCAATTATTAAATCCAAAGGATATAGCCCAACTGTATAATTCTAATAAAGAATTATATGATGTAGCCAAGGCTTGGTTTATATTAAAAAACTTTGATAACTTTGTAGATTTGTTAATGGGGGATTTCATCACAAACCAGTCCCATAAAAATTAGTTAGTAAGTGGTGATGTTTATACCTATACATCAAAAGGTAATTCGATGATAAAAACATGGAGAACTTCTGATGAATATTATCTACACCAAGAATTA
>CAZYUZ010000361.1:0-1502 GCA_964650775.1 uncultured Lachnoclostridium sp.
AAAAACAGTCATTACTCATAGAATCTTTGATGCTGAAAATTCCAATTCCTGCATTTTATTTTGATGAGGATTTGGAAGGAAAAAAAACGGTCATTGATGGTCTTCAAAGACTGACTACAATCTCAAATTTTATGAATGGAGATTTTAAACTCTGTGGACTACAATACTTAGGTGATTGTGAAGGATGCCGTTTCCTTGATTTGGACAAAAAGTATCAGATGCGAATTGAAGATACCCAGCTTGCAGTCAATGTTCTGGATGCCAAGTGTCCAAGTGCAGTCAAATTTGACGTTTTCAGAAGAATTAACACCGGTGGTATGCCATTAAACACTCAGGAAGTTCGTAACATTATGGCGACACAAAATACGAGAGAATTACTGGTGAATATGGCCACAGATCAATGGTTCCATACGGCAACAAGAAATCGTATCAAAGACATTAGAATGGGAGCCCAGGAACTGTGTCTAAGATATATTACATATGACCGCATTTATGATGCAGAAAATAAGTGTTTTAAAAGTTTTGGTGATATGACAGATTTGCTTGACAGGATGATCGTGAAGCTGAATGAGATGGATCAAACAGAACACTGGGAAATTGAACTTGCCTTTTCAAGGAGCATGGAAAAATGTTATGCACTTTTTGGTGAAACAGCCTTTTCAAAACTGAAAAGCAAAAGTATCATTAATAGAGCCCTGTTTACCAGCTTTAGCATTGTTTTAACTCATGATTCTCATTCGCTGGAATGGCTGGAAACACATCAGGAAAAAGCAAAAGAATTGCTGGTATATTATTTAGAATATGACAAAGAATTTTTTAATGCGATTACATCGTCTACAAGTTCGAGAAAGAATATGGAAATTCAGTTTAAATATGCAAACAGATTATTGGAGGAATTGGCTGAATGAAAAGAATAAAATTGCAGAATTATAAATGTTTTGTAAATGCTGAAATTCCATTAAGGGAGCTTACATTGTTTACAGGAGTCAATGCGGCCGGAAAGTCCAGTATTATTCAGGCTTTATTGCTGTATGATAAAGTGCAGAATTCTGTAAAAGAATTATTGGATGTCAGTGATATTTTGGGAATCGAGGTAGGCAGTCCGAAAAATCTGATATCACAAAATGCAGAACATTTTGGCAGAGAAGATTTTTTGATTGGAATTGATGAATGTACTGCCGGATTTTTTGTCGATAAGGAAAATAATCTGGATATCTATGCGGAATTTCAGGGGACTGCAGAACATTTTAATGTTTGTTACTTGAATGCGGAACGAATTGGACCAAGAATGTTTTATAAGGCGGGCGGTTCTGAGAAATTTAAACAGGACGGCAGCAACGCAATTTATTTAATGGAACGAGCAGATAATGCAGGCGTAGAATTGCCGGAGATGCTTGTTTTGGATGCAAAATCAAAGAAATTTTCCTATCAGGTAGAGCTGTGGATGGGGCTCATTTTAGGAGAAATGCAGCTGAATTCGAAAATTGAACCGGAAAAAGCAC
>CAZYUZ010000362.1:0-1501 GCA_964650775.1 uncultured Lachnoclostridium sp.
TTTAATTCGTTAATCCATTCTTTCTTTGATTCAAGATTTTTCGCACCTGCAAGAAACATTTTTGCAAATATTTCCGCATTGATAGTTTTAGTAGCCACTACAGTACTCCTCCTTTAGATTTTTTTCCATAAAGGACGCCGTCAATGTACATGTTCACTCTTTCAACTTCCAGGCCTGTGTAGTGCTCAATTTTGTATTTTACGCTGTCTAAAAGATTCTGCTGTACACTTAATACGTTTACACCGAATTTAATGATCAGATGATAGTTAATTGTTACTTTGTTATCTTCAATGATAACTTTGATACCTTTGAATGCAGCTTCTCTCTTTAAAAGCTTCGCGATACCATCTTTTGCATCAATAAATGCCATACCTACGATTCCAGGTGTGCTGTATACAACTTCACTGGCGTAGGCTACTACAACCTTTGGATCGATTACTACTTGTCCAAGGTCTGTTTTTTTATAACCTTTCATAAGGCACCTCCATAAAAGATTTGTCTTTATTCTGCTATAATTTGTTTGATATCTTTTTTATATTTGGACATAAAAATGCCCGCAAGTGTATTATACATGAAATCTTCAAAAAAGGATAGATATTTTTTAATTTTTTATTTTTTTTGCTTGCCAAATAGAAATCTTTCTGTTAGAATAACTTATGTTGTGAGCCTGATAGGCTTATTATGTTCATAAGGAGGTGCTATTATGGCTAAATGTGCAATCTGTGATAAAGGTGCTCACTTCGGTATCGCTGTGAGCCACTCACATAGAAGAAATAACAAAATGTGGAAAGCAAACGTAAAATCTGTTAAAGTTAACGTTAACGGAGCTGCTAAGAAAATGTACGTATGTACTTCTTGCTTAAAATCCGGTTTAGTAGAAAGAGCTTAAAAACAGAACGTTTAAGGACTTGTTTTACAAGTCCTTTTTTTATTGTATTCTAACCACACCCTCCAATCTTTAAACCTAAGAGCATCAAAATCGCACTGACTACCAATCTGATTATCCAGGACGAATCCAGCGGATCACAAAAACTGATAAAAATCCCAAAACCGCAAAAAAAG
Organism: uncultured Lachnoclostridium sp.; assembly: GCA_964650775.1. GTDB lineage: Bacteria > Bacillota > Clostridia > Lachnospirales > Lachnospiraceae > HGM12587. The sequence continues at coordinate 1,063 of CAZYUZ010000362.1, forward strand.
AGCGCGGCTCCTAAAGTTTCCTTTCTCATGCTGCACTCCTTTTTCTTTATCCTATGCGAGTGGAACTACTAATGTTCCACGAGATATGTTTGTGGAACCTCAAATGTTCCATTTATCTGCTATTCTGCTGCGTTTGCTTCCTGTTTTTTCACTTCTGCTTCTACCGCATCTGCCACAGGTGTCTCTTCTTTTCCTGCTGTAAATTTATTAATAATGTCCGGAATCATATCCAAAACTTTTGTCATGGCATCCTGATTCTTTACATTAATCAGTTTTGTTGTTCCATTCTGCATTACAAGGATAGAACTTGGTGTAATCTTTCCACCCATTCCACCGCCGCCGTTGTTTTTCTTTTCACCAGAGAATGCACCAGCACCTACACCGAAAGAAACATCTACCAATGGTAAAATAATGGTATCGCCAATGTGAATTGCATCTC